>JAFPTC010000021.1 GCA_017400455.1 Prevotella sp.
ATTGCGGCGGGGTCCCACCTCTTCCCATTCCGAACAGAGAAGTTAAGCCCGCCTGCGCCGATGGTACTGCAATGCAATGCGGGAGAGTAGGAGGCCGCCTTCTTTTCAAGGACTGCAGCTCACGATGAGTGGACTGCAGTCTGTTTTTTTGTCCCTTTTGCTCCGCCGGACTTACTTTTCGTTAGGAAATGAAAAGAAAAGCAGGCATTTCCCTTTGCTCTCCCCGCCCCTGTAAGGGGAGGGGCCGGGGGTGGGGTATGTAAATAGGCTATATTCCACAGAATTCTTCGGTAATGGCTTTGTGGACAAGATATTCACGTGAAAGCCTTTGGAAATCAGGAACGTTTATGATGTTACATACCCCACCCCCAGCCCCTCCCCTTACAGGGGCGGGGAGAGGGTACGCGGGAGACTCCGCAGAAATTTTTCTCACGTGAGATTTTTTTACGGGAAGGCTTCCCAGAAAAATTTCTCACGCGAGATTTTTTCATGGGAAGGCTCCGCAGAAATTATTCTCATGCGAGACTGAAGATTATGTTTGGTGGGGATGTTATTTCGTTATGCCGAATACGTTGAGGAGCTCGTTGAAATGTGAGATATGAATCATTTGTTCATGCTCGAAAGATTCGTATTGTTCCAACTGCCAGGTTACGTGGAAGGGGATATAGACGGCTTGACACCCGATGGAGAGTGCTGGGGCAATATCGCTTTTCAGGGAATTACCCACCATGAGCATTTCTGAAGGATGGATATTTAGCTTCTGACAGAGTGAGAGAAATTCTTTTTCCCCTTTATCGCTGGTAATCTCGACGTAGTCAAAGAAAGGCATGAGACCAGACCGTTCCAGTTTGTGCTCCTGATCGAGAATTTCCCCCTTAGTGAAAACAATGAGGCGGTACTTTCCTTGCTGGTGGAGGGCCTGTAGTGTTTCTTTCACCTCTGGAAGTGGATCGCATGGGAAACTTAATAGCGTGTAGCATTGCTGGAGGATGCCGTTAATCGTTGATGCAGGCATCTCGTTCTTGCTTACGCGCATGGCGGTCTCTATCATTGACAGCGTAAAGGCTTTCACACCGTAGCCTAAAGTAGGCATGTTCTTTCGCTCAGTGGCAAACAGTTCCAGGGCCGCAGTCTCCCTGTCAGTCCAGGGGGTAAGTTCGTCGTAAAGATGCTGCATGACTACCTCGAAATGTCCTTGGCAGTCCCAAAGTGTGTCATCAGCGTCGAATGCTATTACTTTTATATTATTTGTGTTCATAGTTCGTCATCGAAGAGGTTGAATGTTGCAGGGAGATTGGATAGCTGTATGACTCTCTGCCTGTCTTTTTCTGTGTTGATCTTGATATACCATGTCGATGGAAGCTCTATCCATTGGTCGGTTGGTGCGGTTGGGGCTTCGCATGGCGATAGGTTCAAAGTGGCCTCCATGTTTGGAAAACCACCTCCGGTTTGATCTCTGTAATTCTCTTGTTCTTTGGATAAGTCACCGTCTTTACCTGAATAGAACATTTTTAGACGTACTTCTGCGGGGTAGAAAGTTCCATCTTGGCGCTGCTGGTATGTCACATGATAGTCGCGGGTCCAAGTGTCAATGCTGTAGCCAAAAACTTGGGCCATTGCATACAATATACTATTGATTCGCTCGCTACGGTTTGTCTTTGTGCCGGTAAAGCGATAGGCACTGAGGATGCTATAGTTCACAGTGTCCATGACAAACCACCCGCGATCGTCAGTCCTGTTTTTTGAGCGGAAGCGAAGCTCCACTTCGTGCTTGGTAGCCCCTTTAAAGTGAGCATTGTGTAGGAAATGATGAGAACGGATGAACCCATTATCCAGTTCAGCGACGAAGTCTTCGTAGAGTATGCGTTCCAAATTGGCCAAGTCTGTAAGCTTCGTGCTATCGATGGCAACGATATGACTCGTGTCGGGGATGATAGCATAATAGCGGTTGTCGATGTCTTTCATTCTCACCAGGCCTGTTAAGTGATAACGGTACAAATTGTTGTTTCCCAGGCTCTGGGTGTTATAGTTAAATGCTTCGTTACTATGACGCGAGAAGTAAAGATCGTTTTTCCTTTTGACCACTTGTTTCAGGCATCTCCTTATCCATTCCGGCTCTTTGTTTGTGATGACTACCTCTTCTTTTGACAGATACTTTGGCTTTAGAAAGATGGTGTCGTTAAGACGACGGACAATTCTCTTCTCGTAGTTCAGGTGGGAAATGGTCAGCCGCTGAAAAGTGAAATTCACGCGGGCCACGCCCTGCTCGTTGCTGATGCAGGAGTAGAAGACACCATCCTCCTTGGTGTAGAGAGAAGCATGCGAAACTGGCTGATGACTATCGGCATCGGCAATGACAACCATCTGCGCATGGGCTGTTCTTATTCCAGGAAGGAGTAAGAACAGGCAGCAGACCAATACTTTCCAGCAGGCACTCATTAAGGTGATTACTTCAGCAGTTTGAAGAAGAACAACAGGGCGGCATGTGTTGCCTTAACATCCTTTGCATAACCGATTGTGTGGTAATTGCTGTCTTGTATAGTCCCATCTTTTTTGATGTGCCCTATAGTGCTATAGCTTCCGTTCTGTACGGTGCCATCGCTTTTGACATATCCGATGGAGTGATAGTTTCCGTCTTGAATGGTTCCGTCGTTTTTGATGTAGCCAACCGTGTGGTAGTTTCCATCCTGTACGGTTCCGTCGCTCTTGATATGTCCGATGGTGCTGTAGCTGCTGTTCTTCACAGTGCCATCGCTTTCTACGCGGCCTATTGTCCTATGGCTGCCGTCCTTTATATCCTGTGCATGAACCATGCAGCATGCCGCGCAAAGCATCACTAAGCATAAAAATGTCTTCCTCATATCACATCCTTATTAGTTCCTTTTGCAAAAATAGTGATTATTATTCAAAAGTGGTGCAGTTGAGCACTTAAAAATCACTAAAAAGCAAAATTTCGCTTTATTGCCGTTGATGAACCGGCACAAAAAAGAATGCTGCCGGACTATCGTCCAGCAGCATTCAATCACTTTTTACTTTCAGTTCGCTAAATTACTTTGCGGGAGCGTTCAGATTGGTCTCGAAAGCCTTCACAGCAGCGTCAAAAGCAGCCTTGAAGTCAGCGTTGGTGGTGTCGGCAGCAGCCATGATCTCGGCCTTCTTAGCCTCGGCAGCAGCTACGCAAGCAGCTGAGTCGATAGCCTCAGCACCCTCAGCGAGAACATACTCAACTTCCACGGCGTCAGCCTGAGCCTGATACTCAGCCTTCAGAGCGTTGTAGATAGAATCAACCTGCTCAGCGGTAGCCACTTTGGGAGCCTCCTGACATGCTACAAACATTGCAGCAGCAGCGAACATAAATGCAATCTTTTTCATTTCTTTGCTTTTTTAAATCTGTAAAACAATCAATTAGTTTATTAAAACGATGCAAAGGTAGATATTTTTTTGATACGACGTATCATTTTTTTTGATTTTTTTTGATATGTTTTTGTAACTTTTTTATAAGGCATTGAGAATCAAATATTTACCGAATGTTAAATTTTCTTGATGCTACGTCCTCTTGATTTTTGTTAAGTATTTTGGGCCCTTTCTCGCCCCGTTAGAGCTTTGCGGTCAGTGAGTTTTTGGAGGAGGCGACTCGCTTTTTTTTATAAAAATGACCTTATATGTCGAAAAATATGTGTAATTTTGCGTACTCTTATAGCAAATGACCCTATAGCATGATTGATTCATCGGCTTTTCAAGGCAAAACAGCGGCATACTACACGTTAGGTTGCAAACTTAATTTCTCCGAAACATCTACTTTCGGCAGAATGCTTCAGGATTTAGGCGTGAGAACGGCAAACAAAGGCGAGCAGGCAGACATCTGCCTTATCAACACCTGTTCAGTGACCAGCGTGGCCGATCATAAGTGCCGGCAAACCATTCACAAGATGGTGCGTCAGCATCCGGGCGCGTTTGTAGTAGTAACCGGTTGCTATGCTCAGTTAGAGGCTGAGACGGTGAGCCATATCGAAGGCGTGGACCTTGTTCTTGGTTCTAACGAGAAAGCCAACCTCATTCAGTTCCTTTCCGACGCCTTCATCAAACGTGAGAAGGGCTGCTACCGAGTGGCCAAGACCAAGGATATTGTCTCGTTCGCCCCGAGCTGTTCGCGTGGTAACCGGACGCGCTTCTTTTTAAAGGTACAAGACGGGTGCGACTACTTCTGCACCTACTGCACCATTCCCTATGCACGCGGATTCAGCCGCAATCCTTCAATAGCCTCCCTGGTCAGCCAGGCCGAGCAGGCCGTTGCCGAGGGTGGCAAGGAAATCGTGCTCACCGGCGTGAACATTGGCGATTTCGGCAAGACCACTGGTGAGCAGTTCATCGACCTTGTGAAGGCTCTCGATGGGGTAGAGGGCATCTGCCGCTACCGCATCAGCAGCTTGGAGCCCGATCTTCTTTCCGACGAGCTCATCAGCTACTGCGCCACCAGCCGGGCCTTTATGCCCCATTTCCACATTCCATTGCAAAGTGGCAGCGACGAGGTGCTGCGGCTCATGCATCGCCATTATGACAGCCAGCTCTTTGCCGACAAGATTCTGCGCATCAAGGAGTGCATGCCCCATGCCTTTATAGGTGTGGACGTGATGGTGGGCTGCCGGGGTGAGACACCAGAATGCTTCGAGCAGACTTATGAGCTGTTGCAACGCCTGCCCGTCACGCAGCTTCATGTTTTTCCCTACAGCGAGCGTCCCGGCACCATGGCCCTGAAGATTCCCTACGTGGTGTCTGAACAGGAGAAGAAGCAGCGCAGCCAGCGCCTGCTGGAGCTTTCCGACCAGAAGACGAGCCTGTTCTACGAGCAGCACATTGGCCAGGAAGCCGAGGTGCTTTTCGAGAAGTCAGTGCGCGGCCGCGCCATGCATGGCTTCACCCGCAACTATATTCGTGTGGAGCTGCCTGCTGCCGAGAGCCGACCCGAACTGGATAACCAGCTGTCCAACGTCATCCTCGGCGGCTTCAACCGAGACAAGAGTGCCCTCACTGCCCATTTGCTTTCACCCACGCAACAACCAGCATAACGATGGAAAAACTTGCTATAGTCATACTCAACTGGAATGGTGCGCAGATGCTGCGCCAATATCTGCCCAGCGTGCTGCGCTATTCCCGCGACGAGGCCACCGTGTACGTGGCCGACAACGCCTCAACCGACGATAGTGTTCCGATGCTCCAGGCGCATTTTCCCGACGTGAAACTCATTCTCCTGGACCAGAACTGGGGCTTTGCCGAAGGCTACAACAAGGCGCTGGCCCAGGTGGAAGCCGAATACTACCTGCTCCTGAACAGCGATATTGAGGTTACCCATCACTGGCTGACGCCCCTCATCGAGTTTATGGATGCTCACGACGACGTGGCCGCTTGCCAGCCGAAGCTGTTGAGCATGTCCAATCGCGACCAGTTTGAGTATGCCGGTGCATCGGGTGGTTTTCTCGACCGCTACGGCTATCCTTTCTGCCGAGGGCGCATCTTCGACACCATCGAGAACGACAACGGCCAGTATGACTACCCCTCGGAGGTGCTTTGGGCCACCGGAGCGGCGCTCCTCGTACGTGCGCGTACATATAATAATATAGGGGGGCTCGACGGACGTTTCTTTGCCCACTGCGAGGAGATTGATTTCTGCTGGCGCCTGCGGCTGAGCGGCTACAAGGTCTATTGCCTGCCCGAGAGCGTGGTTTATCATGTGGGAGGCGGCACGCTGCCTAAGTCGAACCCCATGAAGACCTACTTGAACTTCCGCAACAATCTGACCATGCTCTATAAGTGCCTGCCCGAGGAAGACCTGAAGCGGGTCATGCGCTGGCGCTGGTGGCTCGACTACTTAGCCGCCTGGGAAATGCTGCTGCTCAAGCGCAGCCTTGGCGATTTCAAGGCCGTCTATCGTGCCCGCAGGGCCTTCAGCCGGTGGCGCAAGGACTTCCGAGACGACCGTGAGCAAATACAGCGTAGCAGGAAGCTGAAGGATATACCTGAGCGGCGCCGCTTCTCGCTGCTTTGGCAATACTACGTGAAGGGCCGAAAACACTACAGCGACTTGCCATAATTTTGCTGCCCCACGAGACAAAAAAAAATCTCACGTGAGATTTTTTCACGGGAAGCCTCCGCAGAAAAATTTCTCACGTGAGATTTTTTCACGCGGAGCCTCCGCGTGAAATTGGCAGCAGAAACGCTACAGCAAATCGAAGATGTTGAACCAAAGATCGATGTCGAGAATCTCGCAGACGGTGGCCAGGGCCGTGCCGGCAAACATGATGGCTCCCGACTCATGGGCGGGATTGTTGCCCAGCGTTCCAAAGTCGCCCACGTAGAGGCGCACGTTCTCCACCCCCTGCTCCTTGAGGAAGGCATAGAGGTTCTGCGTGTTCTCAACCGGTACGGTGATGTCCTCCGTATGGTGCACCAGGATGATGTTCTCGTCCTTGCGCGGCGTCCAACCCTTGCAGAGGTTGCCATTCTCAAGGGCTGCCATGAATTTCTTTGAGATGCTTGACTCCAGGTCTAACATGGCGGGCGTGGCAAACTTCGACATCGAGAGCGTGCCCACGAATGCGTCAATCTCCTCGCGGGTGTACTTCTTGCTCACCACCCACTCGTCGATGTTGCTCAGCACGGGCTCCATGAATATGTCGCTGCGGGGAATGCCCAGCTGGAAATACTCGTTGTAAGCCAGCAGCACGTTGATGACGGTTGAGGGCATGCCCGTCACATCCGACTCGATGAACTGTCGGTAGGTCTCGGGAATGTCGTGCGGGCCGCCACCGGCAAAGGTGTAGGTGAGGTGCAAGTCGGGGTACTTCTCGTCGATGAGACGCACCACGGCCATGGCCGTCTGTCCGCCCTCTGAGTAGCCAGCATTGAAAAGGATGTTGTCGTTCCACGAGTAGCCCAGCGAGGTCAGCAGCTCCTTGGCGGCCAGCAGCGCGTCGACAGAGGCCTGGGCGTTGGCACTGGGAATGCAGTAGGCCTGCAGCTTATCAGCCGTGGAGCCGAAACCGTAATAGTCGGACGAGATGGTGATGAGTCCGCTGCCCGACATGAGTGCTTCAACCTTCAGGTCGCCCATGGTGGGGCACTGGTCGGCACGGTAGACGGTGAAGTGGTTGTAGAGCAGCAGGCCACGTGCAGGAGCTTCCTTGGTCACTTCGTCGCCAAAGGTGATGGTGCCCGAGAGCATGGCGGGCTTGCCAAAGGGATCGACGGAAGGATACTCCATGTTGATGACTGTGGTCTTGGCCTGGTCAATGTGATAGACGGCAGTGACGCGGGCTTTGGGTACGACAGGCGTGACGATGGGCTCGTCGTCGTTGGTGCACGAGGTGAACGTTGCAGCGCCGCAGAGGCAGAGGATGGCGGCGAACATCCAAAGTTTTAGCTGTTTCATGTTCTGTGCGTTTAGGGGATTAATAGTTAAAGGTTCCGAACTCGCTCTTGATGGTCAGGCTCTTAGGGCCTTCCTCGATGTGGCCCACCACCTGTGCGTCGATGTTGAACGACTTCGAGAGGTCGATGACCTGCTGAGCCACTTCGGGACGTACGTAGATTTCCATGCGGTGGCCCATGTTGAACACCTGGTACATCTCGCGCCAGTCGGTGCCGCTGCAATCGTGGATGATGCGGAACAGCGGTGGCACGGGGAACATGTTGTCCTTCACCACGCGGCAGTTGTCGCCCACGAAGTGGAGCACCTTGGTCTGGGCACCGCCCGTGCAGTGAACCATGCCGTGAACCTCAGGACGCAGCTCGTCGAGCAGGCGCTTGATGACGGGTGCATAGGTGCGGGTGGGGGAGAGCACCAGCTGGCCCACGGTGAGCGTGCCGGCTGCATCACCCTCGGCAGCGGGCACTGCGTCGGTCAGTGCATGACGGCCGCTGTAGACCAGCTCATCGGGCACTTGGTGGTCGAAGCTCTCGGGATATTTCTCAGCCAGGTACTTGGCAAACACATCGTGGCGGGCCGAGGTGAGGCCGTTGCTGCCCATGCCGCCGTTGTAGCGGTGCTCATAGGTGGCCTGGCCTGTGCTGCTGAGTCCCACGATGACGTCGCCCGGACGGATGTTGGCATTGTCTATGACGTCGCTGCGCTTCATGCGGCAGGTGACGGTAGAATCGACGATGATGGTGCGCACCAGGTCGCCCACGTCAGCCGTCTCGCCGCCGGTGGGCCAGATGCCGATGCCCATCTGGCGCAGCTCCTGCAACAGCTCGTCGGTGCCGTTGATGATGGCCGAGATAACCTCGCCAGGCACCAACATCTTATTGCGCCCGATGGTCGAGCTGACAAGGATGTTATCAGTGGCGCCCACGCACAGCAGGTCGTCGGTGTTCATCACGATGGCATCCTGGGCTATGCCCTTCCACACCGAGAGGTCGCCCGTTTCCTTCCAGTACATGTAGGCCAGGCTCGACTTCGTGCCGGCGCCGTCGGCGTGCATGATGTTGCAATAGTCGGGGTCGCCGCCCAGTATGTCGGGGATAATCTTGCAGAAAGCCTGCGGGAAAATGCCCTTGTCGATGTTTTTGATGGCAGCGTGGACGTCCTCCTTAGCGGCTGAGACGCCACGCTGCATGTAACGGTTGTCTGTCATATTTTAGAATTTAACATCCGGTGCCTTCTGTGCGTCTGCGTCAGCCTCGAACTTCGCCATTTTGTCGAAGCCGAAAATGCCGGCAAGCAGCGAGTTGGGGAACTTGCGAATCTTCACGTTGTAGGTCTGAGCGGCATCGTTGAACTTGTTGCGCTCCTCGTTGATGCGGTTCTCGGTTCCCTCCAGCTGTGTTTGCAGGTCCTTGAAGTTCTCGTTGGCCTTCAGCTCGGGATATTGCTCCTGAACCACCATCAGTCGGCCGAGTGCCTGGGACAGCTCGCCCTGTGCAGCCTGGAACTCCTGCAGCTTCTCAGGCGTCAGGTTGTTTGGGTCAACCGTGATCTGAGTGGCCTTGGCGCGGGCATTGATGACGCCCTCAAGCGTTTCTTTCTCATGCGAGGCATAGCCCTTGACCACTTCCACCAGGTTGGGGATGAGGTCGGCACGGCGCTGATAGGCCGACTGCACCTTGGCCCATGCCGTGGTGGCGTCTTCCTCTACTTTTACCATTCCATTGTAGGCACTGATGGCCCACAGCACTAATACTGCCACTACGGCACCGATGATCATGGTGTTCTTCGACATTCCACCAGTTTTTGTTGCGTTGTTGCTCATAACGTTTTAATGTTTAATGATTATTATCTATTATGTAACTGCCTTAATGTGTTCCGTTCTACCATCGGCCTCCTGCACCTCCGCCTCCGAAGCTGCCTCCTCCGTAGCCTCCTGAGTGACCGCCGCCGCCAAAGCCTCCGCCGAAGCCGCCACCGCGTGAGCTGCTGCCGGAACCACCCATCCAGCCACGACTGGTTGGATGGTAGTGGGGGTTATCCTTCAGATGCTGCATGCCCATGGTGGTGCTGACTTTCCGTCCCATTCTGCCACAGAAAGCACCCCATCCGCCTAAGAGCAGAGGATAGAGCAGCAGACCGGCTCCGCCGCCTTCGCCATCGTCCTTCTTGGAACTGGTCAGCTCCGACATCTGGGGCATCTCCTTCTTCTGCATGTGGGCATAGATGCCACGGGCCAGATAGAGCATGCCGCTGTCGGGCTGCTCGGCCTTCATGCTGGGTATGAGGTAGGTATCGGCCAGTCGGCCGCACTCCAGGTCGGTGAGGTCGGCATCCAGGCTGCGTCCGGTGGCAATGTGATAGCTGTGGTCGAGGTAACCTACGACGATGACCAGTCCACGGTCATTACGGCCTACGCCGTATTTGTTGCCCACATCAATGGCCATGCGATAGGGATCGTCGCCGTCGATATGGCCCACGATGATCATGGCCGACTCAATGCCCAGGGTGTCGTCGAGCATGCCCAGCGTCTCGTTGATGCTGGCCACGGTGCTTTCAGAAAGGATGCTGTCGGGGTTGGACACGTAGAGGCTGTGGTCCTGCATGTGGGGCAGGGCGATGGTCTCAGCGCTCCAGGAGCGGCTGTCGGCCAATGTGGTTTCGTCGGGACCCACGGCAGAGCCGAGACCGAACGAGCCGGCCAGGGCCGTGGCTACGGCGCCAGTGGCGGCCAGTCGCTTCCACGAGCTGCCCACGGTGATGGGCTGCGCCTTGTCAGTAGCTTCCCATACACTGAGCTGGGCTTTGCGCTCGCGCTCATAGTCTTTCTTCAGGTGGGTGTACTCCGTGGTATTCTTCGTGTCGGCAATTTTCGCGTTGTAATCAGATGTGAGCTGGTTGAGAATGTCTCTTCTCTCCTTGATGGTTTCCAGCTGCTGCGAGTTCTTCTTGTTGATGCTGTAGCCATAGCCTGCAAGGGCAATGATTCCTATGGCCAGGACGGGCAAGATGGTTGACGAGACATCGGCGTCGCCACTGCTCTTGCCAATGAAAAAAGCAACAAAGGCCAGGATGACTACGCCCAAGGCTATCATGCATCCGCTTGGACCCGAAGCTTTTGACGATTTGTTTGGCTTATTCATGGATGTAAATGACTTTTATTCTTTTCCGTTCCAGTATTCCCATGAGGCGAAAGCCTGAAGCAGGAGCATCTCCAGCCCGTTCTTCACGGCGGCTCCGCGCTCGGCACCCTTCTTCATGAAGAGCGTCTCGTCGGGGTTGTAGATAAGGTCGTAGAGGATGTTGCGATCGTCCAGCGCTTCATAAGGCAAGTCGGGGCAGGAGTCCACCTTGGGGAACATACCCAGCGGCGTGCAGTTCACGATGACGTTGTACTCTTTCACCACGTCGGGGGTGATGTTCTGGTACTGAATGGTGCCGGGCCGCTCGTAGCGGCTTACGAACACAGGCTCAATGCCCAGTGACTTCAGTCCGTAGGCCACGGCCTTCGAGGCGCCGCCGGTGCCCAGCACGAGTGCTTTCTTGTGGTAGCTTTCCAGCATGGGCTCGATGCTCTGGGTGAAGCCAATGACGTCGCTGTTGTAACCGCGTAGCACAATCTTCTTACCCTCGTGGATGACGCGGATGACATTGACGGCCCCAATGGCACGAGCCTCGGGGCTGATGTAGTCGAGGTACTCCATGACCTTTTCCTTGTAGGGAATGGTTACGTTGAGTCCCTTCAGTTCAGGATTCTGGCTGAGTACCTCGATGAGCTGCTCAATGTTGGAAATCTCGAAATTGATGTACTTGGCGTTGATGCCTTCGTCGGCAAAACGCTGGTTGTGATAGCCAATGGAGAACGAATGCCCCAGAGGGTAGCCTATTAATCCGTACTTATCCACCTTGCTTGTTGCGATTAATTTGTCGTTTTAACTATTTTGTAGCTGTATAGAGAGTGCAGATGCCGAAGGTGAGCCTTTTGAAAGCTGTTTCACGGAAACCGGCCTGCTGGAGAATGTCCATCATCCGTTCGCCCTGAGGGAACGCTTCGATGGTGCGCGTCAAGTACGAGTAGGCACTCTTGTCTTTTGACACAAGGCGGCCATAGACGGGAAGTACCGTATGGCAATAGACCTTGAAGAGTTGCTTCATGGGGAAGCTGACGGGGGTGGTCAGCTCGACGATGCTCAGGTGGCCGCCAGGCTTCAGCACGCGGCACATCTCGCTTAATCCTTTGTCGAGACTGGCAAAGTTGCGGATGCCAAAGGCGGCCGTCACGGCATCGAAAGTACCGCTTTCGTAGCTCAGGTGCAGACAGTCCTCCTTTTGGAAAGAAATGATGTGCTGGAGCCCCAGTTGCTGAACCTTTGCAGCACCAATAGCCATCATGCCCTCGCTGATGTCGGCACCCACCAGCCGCTTTGGCTTCAGCATCTGGGCGGCCATGATGGCGAAGTCGCCGGTGCCGGTGGCAATGTCGAGCATCTGTTCGGGCTTGAAGGGGGCCAGCTCGCGGATGGCTTTCTTGCGCCATCCGCGATCGATGTTCCATGACAGGCGGTGGTTCAGCTTGTCGTAGTTGGGGGCGATGTTGTCGAACATCTCCTCCACTTGCTGAGCCTTTTCGCCTTGGCGATAGGGATTGATGGCCTCTTGCCCGTACATGATAGTCTTTTACTTTCTAAGTTCTGCCAGACAGGCTTTTACGTTCTTCTCGATGCGCTGGGCAATGTCGCCAGTCTCGGCAGCGCGGTCGAACTGCTCGCCCACAATATGCTCGTAGAGCTCGATGTAACGGTCGGATACGCTCTCGGCATACTCGTCGGTAATCTCGGGCATCACCTGGCCAGGCTCGTTCATGAAGTTGTGCTCAATGAGCCACTGACGCACAAATTCCTTCGACAGCTGACGCTGTGGCTCGCCTTTGGCCAGTTTCTCTTCGTAGCCGTCGGCATAGAAATAGCGGCTGGAGTCGGGGGTGTGAATCTCGTCGATGAGGTATACCTTACCGTCGCGCTTGCCGAACTCGTACTTCGTGTCCACAAGGATGAGCCCGCGCTTGGCGGCTATCTCCTGACCACGGGCAAAGATGCGGCGGGTGTAGTCCTCCATGACGGCATAGTCCTCAGCCGACACAAGGCCCTGGGCAATGATTTCTTCGCGAGAGATGTTCATGTCGTGACCCTCGTCGGCCTTGGTGGTAGGCGTGATGATGGGTTCGGGGAAACGCTCGTTCTCCTTCATGCCGTCGGGCAGGCGAACACCGCACAGCTCGCGGCAGCCGTTCTTGTACTCACGCCAGGCCGAACCTGTCAGGATGCTGCGGATAATCATTTCCACGCGGAAACCCTCGCACTTCAGGCCCACGGTGACCATGGGGTCGGGCGTGGCCAGCTTCCAGTTGGGGCAAATGTCAGTGGTGGCATCCAGGAACTTGGCGGCTATCTGGTTGAGCACTTGTCCCTTGAAGGGGATGCCTTTGGGCAGCACCACGTCGAAGGCCGAAATGCGGTCGGTGGCTACCATGACCATCAGGTCGTCATTGATGTTGTACACGTCGCGTACCTTACCGTGGTACACGCTTTTTTGTCCCTCGAAATGGAAATCAGTCTTGGTTAATGCTTTCATTGCTTTTATATGCTTTATCGTAATTATCGTATGCGTTGACGATGCGGGTCACCAGCTTATGGCGAACGATGTCCTTCTGAGTAAGGTTGACAATGCCGATGCCCTCGATGCCACCCAGGATGTGGAGGGCTTCGATGAGGCCGCTCTTGGCCTTTGGAGGAAGGTCAATCTGCGAAGTGTCGCCAGTGATGATCATTTTGGTGTTCCATCCCATGCGGGTGAGGAACATGCGGATTTGTGCGGGAGTAGTGTTTTGGGCCTCGTCAAGGATGACTACGGCGTCGCTGAGCGTGCGTCCGCGCATGAAGGCCAGCGGGGCAATCTGAATCTGGTGCTTCTCCATCATGTCTTGGAGCTTCACCTGAGGAAGCATGTCTTCCAGGGCATCATAAAGGGGCTGCAGATAGGGGTCTATCTTGTCCTTCATGTCGCCAGGCAGGAAACCCAGCTTCTCGCCGGCTTCAACGGCAGGTCGGCTCAGAATGATTTTCTTGGCAGTCTTCTCCTTCAGGGCCCTGACGGCCAAGGCAATGGAGAGATAGGTCTTTCCCGTTCCTGCTGGGCCTACGGCAAAGACCATGTCGTTTTCTTGATAAGCGTCGATGAGTTGTTGCTGGTTGGCTGAACGGGCTTTGATGGCACGCCCGCTGATGGAATAGCAAACCACGTCGTCGGGAACGTCGTCGGAGGTGCGGCGCCCTTTTGTAATGTCTAAGATGTCTTCTTCGGTGAGTGAGTTGAACTTCAGCACATGCTGGCGCATCTTCTCAACGCTCTCTTCGAAGGCAGCCATCTGAACTTCGTCACCCAAAACACGGATGACGTTGTCGCGAGCCACGATTCGCAACTTAGGAAAGAGCGCCTTCAGCATCTGTAAGTGCCCGTTACCCACTCCATAGAACATCACTGGATCGATGTCCTCCAGGACTATATGCTTCTCTGTCAAAGTCTGTAGCTTTATTAATTGACTGCAAAATTACAAAAAAAAATGCAGTGCAGCAAATAAAAAGCACAGTTTGTTTGTTTCATGCCTGCAGGGCAAGCTCAATGTCGTGGTTTTTGGCCATTCGGCGCATGTTAATCATGGCATAGCGCATACGTCCCAGGGCAGTGTTGATGCTCACATTGGTCAGTTCGGCAATCTCCTTGAAGGAAAGTTCCTGGAAGAATCTCATATAGACAACTTCGCGTTGCGTAGCAGGCAAGGCATCCATGATGCGCTTCACGTCGACCAGCACTTGCTCGTTCACCATTTCCGATTCGCGGAAGCTGTCCATGATCGAAGCACCGCTGAGGTTCTGGAGGTCGTTTTCCTGATTGGGCTCAACAATGTGGCGGCTCTGCTGTTGTCGGTACCAGTCCATGATGCAGTTGTGGGCTATGCGTGTCAGCCAGAATTGGAACTTCCCAGAGTCGGTGTATTGGCCGTGTTGCAGCTTGGTAATCACTTTCACGAATGTCTCCTGAAAAATGTCATCGGCTACATCGTGGTCGTGAACTACGAACATGATGTAGGTGAACAACTTGCTTTGAGTACGAGCTAAAAGTTCATCAAAAGCACTGTTATTGCCTTTTACATAGAGCAGGGCCAACGATTCGTCGGTCATCCCTTCAAATTTCTTCATATTTTAAATGTTTTGTTATGAAGTAAATTTCTCTCCGATAGGCAATAAAAGTTTAATTTGTGAGTTATTATTATGGTTTATCGTTTGCAAAAGTATTGAAAAATTATGAAACGGCCAAATTTTTCCGTCATTTTTTTTCATTGAGGGCTTTCGTGGGCCATTTTTTGTTGATTCTCGCTTGGCTTGAATTCTTCTTTATACTACATTCTGACGGTTGGTGAGGAGCGTCTTTAGGCGTTGGTACTCGCTGTTTGCTTCGGGCGTGCTGGGCATGAAGCCTTCGGTGATCATGTCCAGTTCAGTGAGCAGTTGGAGTATGCCCTGGAACGTAGATAGAAGGCGCTGGTCGCCAAGTTGAGCCAGCAGTTGAGCTTCATCAAGACGATCGTCGCGCAACGCTTTTGCCGTTTCTACCAGTCGAAGCATGGACAGGCCGTTGGACTTGACGTCTTTCAAAAGACTGACGATGTCGGAACTATGCAGAGGCTGGGGCTTCTGGAAGTTGTGTGGCAGATAGCCTGGGGTGGGGGTGTAGTCTGGCGCAGCCATTCCCATGATGGCGATGCCTTCCTGTACATCAGACAGCACACCTTCGCGCTCCGCATAAGTGTAAAGCAGTTGAAACTGCGATGGACTGACTGCTTGAGGCATCTTCGCACTTTCTGGCTCAAGCCATCTGGCGTCGCCACAGATGGCGGCATTAAGGAGTATCCCCAAGGAGCGTCGTGTTGAGGCTTCGAGGAGCATCCATACGCTTGAGTTCATGACTCGCTGGTAAATGGCCATTATCTGATAGGCACATTCCTCGATGGTGGTCGTGCGGGTGATGATGGGGTTCAGTACAGTCTCTATTCGTTCGCATTGGCTGGATAGGTTGTCGCGCTCCATCTGGCTGCGAGCGATGACCACGTAGGCATTGGCGGTGTTAAGCGGTTTGCCGTTGGGGGTCACAACTGTTCTGAAGTCTGGGGCGAGGGCGAATGGCGATTGGGTATGCACATGAATGATGTCAGGACAATGTTCTTCTACCAACAGCTTGAAGGTTGCTGCCGTGGTGGCACTTCGCATGGTGGCCTTTCCTTCAGTGGCAGTAGTGAGCATGGCCACATAATGGGCGGCCATGCTGTCGTTCTCATCGTATATGTGCAGAATGTCTATCATGAATGAATTGTTTAATCAAATGATTTCGTCACTGGTGAAGCCTTGTGGCAGCTTTCGGCAATTGTATTGTGAAGCCATGATTTCACCATAGGCTCCAGCTGAGCGGATGGCGATGAGATGGCCGCGTTGGGCGCGATTCAAGTCTACTTGCTTGCCGAAGACGTCGGTCGATTCGCAGATTGGCCCCACCACGTCGTAGGCTTCAATGGGCTCGTCACTACAGATGTTCTCTATTTTGTGATAGGCTTGGTACAGCGCAGGACGGATGAGGTCGGTGAAGCCTGCGTCGACAATGCAGAACTTCTTTGTAGCTCCTTCCTTTATATATAATGTTCGCGTGATGAGGGAACCGCACTGGCCTACGACGGCACGCCCCAGCTCAAAATGCAACGTCTGGCCCTGGCGAAGTTTCAGTCGTTTCGCATAGGTGTCGAAATATGCCTTGAAGTCAGGAATGGGCACTCGGTTGGGGTGCTGATAGTCAATGCCGAGTCCTCCACCAACGTTGATGTGTTCCACACGGATGTGATGGCGTTCCAATTGGTCTTGGAGCTCGTTGATTCGGTTGCAAAGTGCCTGGAAATCGCCCATGTCGAGTATTTGTGAGCCTATGTGGAAGTGCAGGCCCACGAACTTGACATGATGCAGCTTCGAGGCTTCGGCTATGACGCTTTCCATGTCGCGCATGGCTATGCCAAATTTGTTCTCCGCCAGTCCGGTGGTGATGTTGGCATGGGTGTGTGCCCCAACGTTTGGGTTCAGTCGAAAGGCGACGCGAGCCACTTTCCCCTTTGCGGCGGCCAGTTCATTAATGACCTCCAGTTCGGGTATGCTTTCCACGTTGAAGCAGAAAATGTCGTTGTCCAAGCCCAAGTTAATTTCCCAGTCGCTTTTGCCCACGCCTGCATAGACAATTTTTGAGCTGGGGAACCCCGCTTTCAGACTTGCTTCTATCTCACCTCCGCTGACGCAGTCGGCCCCCAGCCCGGCCTGTCTGATGGCCAGAAGAATCTTTGGGTTGGCATTGGCCTTTACGGCATAATGCACCACAAACCCTTCGTGCTGATTGGCTTCTTTTTTGATGGCGTCCAATGTGGCACGGAGCAGTTCCATGTCATAGTAGTAGAAAGGAGTGCGCATTTGCGCAAACCTGTCTACGGGGAAAGTTCCTTTCATCGTTTTGTGTTGTGTTGTTTTGTCTTAATTGAATAAATGGTCGCTCAGACTCTGCAGGGCGCGCTTCTTGTCTTCTTCACGGATGAGGAAAGAGATGTTGTAGTTCGATCCGCCGTAGCTAATCATTCTTACAGGTACGTCTTTCATGGCATCCATGACACGTGTCTCAAAGCCAATGTTTGACCAGTCCAGGTCGCCGACGACGCAGATGATGCACATGCCCGTGTCTACGGTCACGGTGCCATATTTCTTCAGCTCATCCATGATTTCTCCCAGGTGGGCAGAGTTGTCGATAGACATGCTGACGCCAACTTCGCTGGTACACACCATGTCGATAGGCGTCTGGTAGCTCTCGAAAATCTCGAATACCTTACGCAGGAATCCAGTGGCCAGCAGCATGCGGCTTGACTTGATTTTGATGGCGGTAATGTTGTCTTTGGCGGCAACAGCCTTGATCTTCCCATATTCCGTGGCATTGCTGATGGTGGTGCCTTCGGCATCGGGCTGCATGGTGTTCAGCAGACGAACGGGGATGCCGGCATACTTGGCAGGCTGTACGCAAGTGGGGTGGAGGATTTTTGCACCGAAATAGGCCAGCTCGGCAGCTTCCTCAAACTGCAGTTGATGAACAGGCTGTGTCTTGTCAACGATTCTCGGATCGTTATTGTGCATGCCATCGATGTCGGTCCAGATTTGTATCTCTTCAGCGTTTAGTGCCGCGCCGACGAGTGAAGCCGTGTAGTCACTGCCTCCGCGCTGCAGGTTGTCTATCTCTCCATAGGCATTGCGGCAAATGAATCCTTGCGTGATATACACCTGGTTACCCTCATTTTGCTCCATGATGGCCGAAAGTTTCTCCTTGATGTACACGGGGTCTGGTTCGGCATTCTTGTCGGTACGCATGAAGTCTAAGGCGTTTAGCAGTACGGCTTTGATGCCCTGTTCCTTCATATAGTTCACCACCATGTTGGTTGAGATGATTTCTCCTTGTGCAACGATGCTCTTTTCCTCGAACGAGGTGAACAGCTCTTTGGTGAACGAGCGCAGATAGTCGAATTCTTCACGCAGGAAGTCGGCTGTCATAGCACGGCAAGCCTCTGTGCTGTACAATTCCTGCAGGTGTCGCTCGTATTTGCGTTCCAGGTTGTTGATAACCTCGTTGGCTCCGTCGGGGTTCTTCTTGTAGAGATAGTCCGAAATCTCAACCAGCGAGTTGGTCGTGCCCGACATGGCCGAGAGAACTACGAATACGGGTTCGCCCGACTTGGTTACCAATTGCGTAACTTCTTTCATTCTTTGCGGCGTGCCTACTGATGTGCCGCCAAACTTCATTACTTTCATTCTATTCTGTTTTTTTTGTTTAGTTTTCAACTTTTTCCAACCTTCCCTCGTGGCATTTATACACAGTGCCGGGATATTGTTCAATCAAGGCCGTGTTGTGGGTCGACATCACGATGGCTGTTCCGCTCTGCGAGATGGAGCGTAGCAGTTCCATGATGCCCTTTGCCGTCTCGGCATCGAGGTTGGCAGTGGGCTCGTCGGCCACGATCAGTTTCGGGCTGTTCAGCACGGCGCGGGCAATGGCTATGCGCTGTTGCTCGCCACCCGACAGCTCATGGGGCATGCGGTTGGCTTTGTCAATCATGTCTACTTCGGTCAGCACCTCTTCTATACGCTGCTCGATGTCTTCTTTGTTTTTCCATCCCGTTGCTTTCAGGACGAAAAACAGATTCTTCTTCACCGTGCGGTCGGCCAGCAGCTGGAAATCCTGGAATACGATGCCCATTTGGCGCCGCAAAGCAGGTATGTGCTTGCGCTTTAGGGCGAGCAGGTCATGGTCGAGCACCTGCGCCTTGTCAGCCTCGTCGACATACAGCTCTTGGTAGATGGTCTTCAGCAGCGAGCTCTTACCCGATCCCACGCGTCCGGTGATATAGACGAATTCACCTTCGTTGACCTGGAAGTTCACGCCAGTCAGCACTGGTGTGCCGTCAAGCTGACAGATATTGGTATTGATATAGTCTATTAGCATAGCGATAAGCGATAGTCGTTTTTATTTTGCAGCAGCCTTGGCCTGTCGGCGTTGGGCGTCCCAGTTGGGGTCATGGCGTTTTTGCAGTTCGGCGGCAATGTCCTCGATGCGTAGCCCCTTGCTTGTGAGAAGCACCAGGAGGTGGTAGAGCATGTCCGAAGCTTCGTACACCAGCTTGTCGTTGGTGCCGTTCGTGGCTTCTATGACGGTTTCAAGGGCTTCCTCGCCCAGCTTTTGCGCCATTTTGTTTACGCCGTCCTTGAAGAGCCGAGTGGTATAGCTGCCTTCTGGCATCTGCTCATGCCGTTGCTCAATGAAGTCCTGCAACTCCTTGAGGAAGAGCAGGGGGGAGGCGTCGTTGCTTTCTCCCCAGCAGGTATCGGTGCCCGTGTGACAGGTGGGGCCATGGGGAGTGGCTTTGACCAATAGCGTGTCGTTGTCACAGTCCACCGACATGCTTACCAGGTCGAGGAAGTTCCCGCTGGTCTCGCCTTTCGTCCACAGCTTCTGACGGCTGCGGCTCCAGAAAGTCACCTTGCCCGTTTGCAGGGTCTTCTCGTATGCTTCCTGGTTCATGAAGCCCAGCATCAGCACATTCTTCGTCTTTGCGTCTTGGATGATGGCAGGTACCAGACCTCCCATTTTCTCGAAATCTATTGTCATAGCCTTACGTTTATTCCTTCTTGATGTAGATATGCTTTTAGTTCCTTGATGGGTATTTCGCCGAAGTGGAACACACTGGCAGCCAGGGCTGCATCGGCGTGCCCGTACTTGAAGGCGTCGAGGAAATGCTCTTTTTTTCCAGCACCGCCGCTGGCGATGATGGGGATGGAGAGTCTCTCGGCCAGCGTTGCCATCGCCTCGTTGGCATAGCCTTGCTTCACGCCGTCGTGGTTCATGCTGGTGAACAGTATTTCGCCCGCTCCGCGTTCCTGGGCTTCATGTGCCCACTCAAAGAGTGCTTTTTCGGTCCGTTCCCGTCCACCCTTCGTGTAGCAATGCCATCCGTCGGCATCCAGTCTGGCGTCGATGGCCACCACACATACTTGTGAGCCAAAACGGCGAGCCGTTTCCTCTATCAGCTCCGGGTGTCTAAGCGCAGCGCTGTTCATGCTCACCTTGTCGGCCCCGGCATAGAGCAGACGCTCCACGTCAGACAGCTCGTTCACGCCGCCGCCCACCGTAAAGGGGATGTTGATTTCCTTAGCTACCCGGCCTACCATTTCGGTGAAAGTCTTCCGACCCTCGAACGAAGCGGTGATGTCGAGAAACACCAGCTCGTCGGCACCAGCCATGCTGTACGCCTTGCCCAGTTCAACCGGGTCGCCTGCCGAGCGCAGACTGACAAAGTTGACTCCTTTCACGGTCTCGCCGTCTTTCACGTCAAGGCATGGTATTATGCGTTTTGCCAGTCCCATAGTTCTTGCAGGTTTATTTTACCTTCATAAATAGCTTTCCCAAACACCACGGCAGGAATGCCGGCCTCATCCAGTTGCTGGATGTCGTCCATAGTGCCAACGCCTCCGCTTGCAATAAGGTGCAGGCCAGGATAGGCCTTCATCACCTGTCGGTAGAGTTCGATGGCAGGCCCGGCCAGTGTGCCGTCCTTCGATATTTCTGTGCAGAGCACGTTGCTCACGCCCATATCCACGTATCGTTTCAGGAAGGGAAGCAAAGCTTCGCCCGAGTCTTCCTTCCATCCGT
The DNA here is from genome assembly GCA_017400455.1 of Prevotella sp. GTDB lineage: Bacteria > Bacteroidota > Bacteroidia > Bacteroidales > Bacteroidaceae > Prevotella. Next base: position 20,750 of record JAFPTC010000021.1, read on the forward strand.
TGATGCTGATTCGCCCGTTCCTCACGTCGGCGCCCAGGATGATGCGCTCAGGGCCATACTGTTCCAGCCAGCGTTGAAACAGTGCTGGTTGGGTAACGGCTACCGAGCCAATAGTCACCATTGCAGCTCCGCAGTCGAAGGCCATCTGAATATCTTCGTCGGTTTTGATGCCGCCTCCGAAGTCTACCGTTAATGCTGTCTCTGCCGTGATGGCCTTCAGCACATGGCTGTTGACCACATGTTTCGACTTGGCTCCGTCGAGGTCAACCACATGCAGGCGTTTGAAGCCTATGCGCTCCATCTCCCTGGCCATCTCCAGCGGTTCGCCGTAAATGGTCTTCTGCTCATAGTCGCCTTTCGTCAGGCGCACGCATCTGCCTTCTATAATGTCTATGGCGGGTATCAGTTCTATCATAGCTCCAGGAAATTCTTGATGATTCGTTCGCCTACGCTGCTGCTCTTCTCAGGATGAAACTGCGTGGCGTAGAAATTATCCTTGTGCAGGGCTGCGCTGTAGGGCAGTATATAGTTGGCCGTGGCAATGGTTTCCGGGCACAGGGGAACATAGTAGCTGTGAACGAAGTAAACATATTGTCCCTCCGTTCCCTCCATCAGTGGCGATGATGTGTGGCTCAGCGCATTCCACCCCATGCAGGGCACCTTGTCCTCGTGTCGGGTGGGGGAGAAGCGCTTCACTTCCGCGTCGAAGATTCCCAGACAGTCCACGTCGCCTTCTTCCGAGTGGCGGCACAGCAGTTGCTGACCTATGCAGATGCCCAGCACGGGCTGTTTCAGCGACTTGATGACCTCGTCCAACCCGTGGCTGCGCAGATAGTCCATCGCCCCGCTGGCTTCGCCCTGTCCGGGGAAAATCACCTTGTCGGCAGCCCTCAGCGCAGCGGCATCGTCGGTCAGCTTTGCCTCCACGCCCAGTCTTCCCAGTGCATTCATCACCGAGAAGATGTTGCCGGCATTATATTTCACTACTGCTACTTGCATCAGCTGAAAATGATGGTTTTGTTCTTGTAAGTCAGAATTTTCCGTTCAATATGCTTCGACACGGCCCGCGACAGCACGATCTTCTCCAGGTCTTTTCCTTTCAGCACCAGGCTCTCTGGCGTGTCCTTGTGGCTTATTCGTGCCACGTCCTGCTCAATAATGGGACCGGCATCCAGCTCGGCCGTTACGTAGTGGCTGGTGGCACCGATGATCTTCACGCCGCGTTCCCAAGCCTGATGATAGGGCTTAGCCCCGATGAAGGCGGGCAGGAACGAGTGGTGAATGTTGATGATGTGGTGGGGATAGGCCGCAATCATCTCGTTGCTGATGATCTGCATATAGCGGGCCAGCACGATGAAGGTCACTCGCTCTTTCTTCAGCAGCTCCATCTCGGCCTTTTCCACTTCCTCCTTGTTTGAATGGTCTTTCTTGATGCTCCAGACGTGATAGGGAATGCCAAACTGGTCGGCCACATAGCGCAAGTCCTCGTGGTTGCTCACAATGCAAGGAATGTCCACGTCATATTCACCAGCTTTCCAGCGTGCCAACAGGTCATACAGGCAATGGCTCATCTTCGACACGAAGATAGCCATCCTCGGCCGCTGGTCGCTGAAGTACAGGTTGAATTCCATCTGGTAGCGCTGGGCATACAGCGTTTCTATATATTCCTTAATCTTCTCGCGTGGAATGAGGAAGCAGTCCAGTTCCCACTCAATGCGCATAAAGAACATGCCGTCCTGGCGGTCCACATATTGGTCAAGATAGACAATGTTACCCTGATTGTCTGTAATGAATTTTGTAACTTCCGAAATAATGCCCTGTTGGTCTGGACAATGCAGAAGTAAAATGGCTGTTGGCTTCATTAACTTACAGTTTATTATCATTTAGGGATGCAAAGGTACAAAAAAACACGAAAAAAGAAGAAAATAAGTGTTTTTTTTCATGGTTTTTGCAAAAATTCTGTCGAAATTCGTTGTTATTTCGGAAAAAATGATTATCTTTGCAAAAATTCTTTTCCAAAAACCTCTATACAGCTATGGCAAAATATAATATTTCCGAGAGGAAAGAAAAAGACGCAGCTTATAGAACTTTAGTCAGTCCTGCATTGATGGATGAGCTAAAGGAGAAAATTCTTGGCCTGGTGGTGATGCAAAAGAAGTACAAGGACAAGAACTACTCAGCTAAAAAGTTGTCAGAAGATCTGGGTACTAACACACGCTACGTGTCTGCTGTTGTCAATGTGCGATTCCACATGAACTATACGTCGTTTGTCAATAAATACCGTATTGAGGAAGCCATGTCAATCCTTACAGACAAGCGTTATCAGGACTTAAGGATCGAGGAAGTTAGTGATATGGTTGGTTTTTCCAACCGTCAGTCGTTCTACGCCTCATTCTATAAGCTCACGGGCATCACCCCACGTGAATACCGTCAGCAGCATGGGGTCACCTCTACTAAACAGAAGAAGAAATAACACTCATGTCAACATTTCATTATTCCGACGAGCGTTTTGCTGATTTGCAGATGCTCCGATACCGTTTGGACGGTTTCGAGCAACTCACGTTAAGGCAGAAACAGCTCGTTTATTTTTTGTCGAAGGCCACCCTTTTTGGCCGCGACATCACCTTCGACCAGTTTGGCCGCTATAACCTGCGCCTGCGAAAGTTGCTCGAAGCCGTCTATACCGACCTGCGCATTCCCCGCGACACGGCCGATTTCCAGGCACTCACCGTCTATCTCAAGCGACTCTGGTTCTCCAGCGGCATTCATCATCATTATGGTTCCGAGAAGTTCGTGCCCGGTTTTTCGCAGGACTTCCTCTGGCAGGCCGTTCATGCCGTAGAGCCTTTGCGCCTGCCTCTTGCTAATGGCCAGACGGTCGATGAACTGTGCAACGAGCTTTTCCCCGTCATTTTCAATCCCGACGTCCTGCCCAAGCGGGTGAACAAGGCCGACGGCCAGGATTTGCTGGCCACGTCGGCCTGCAATTTCTATCAGGGCGTCACCCAGCAGGAAGCCGAGCTGTTCTATCAGCAGAAGAAGTCCTCCTCCCCCCAGGCCGAGCAGCCTTCGTGGGGACTGAACTCCACCTTGGTGAAACGGCCCGACGGCACCATCGAAGAGGAGGTCTGGTCGGCCTCGAGACGCTATGCCAACGCCATCCGCCACATCGTCTATTGGCTGCAACAGGCCTCTCAGGTGGCTGAGAACGACGCTCAGCGAAAAGTGATAGACCTTCTCATAAATTATTACCAATCAGGCAATTTGCGTCTCTTTGATGAATATTCCATTCAGTGGCTCCAGACGCTCGACGGCCAGGTGGATTTCATCAACGGCTTCATCGAGGTTTATGGCGATCCGCTGGGGCTGAAAGGATCGTGGGAGGGCTTGGTGGAATATGTCGACGAGGAGGCCACTCGCCGCACGCAGCTCATCAGCCAGAACGCTCAGTGGTTTGAAGACCATTCGCCCGTCGCACCCGAGTTCCGCAAACCCCACGTCCGTGGCGTCTCAGCCCGAGTCATCTGCGCCGCCATGCTCGGTGGCGACGAGTATCCCTCCACCGCCATTGGCATCAACCTGCCCAATGCCGACTGGATTCGTGCCCGCTATGGCTCGAAGAGCATCACCATCAGCAACATCACCGACGCCTACAACAAGGCTGCTCACGGCAATGGATTCAAGGAAGAGTTCGTCATCGACGCTCCTACGCTGGCGCTCATCGAAAAGTATGGCGATGCCTGTGACAACCTCCATACCGACCTGCACGAGTGCCTGGGTCACGGCAGCGGACAGCTGCTCCCCGGCGTTGACCCCGATGCGCTGAAAGCCTATGGCAACACCATCGAGGAGGCCCGTGCCGACCTCTTTGCGCTCTACTATCTGGCCGATCCGAAATTGATTGAGCTGGGGCTGCTGCCCAACGAGGAGGCCTACAAGGCCGAGTATTACACCTACATGCTCAACGGCCTGCTCACCCAGCTGGTGCGCATCCAGCCCGGCCACCTCATTGAGGAGGCCCACATGCGCAACCGCGCCCTCATTGCCCGCTGGTGCCTGCAGCAGGGAACGGCCATGCAGCTTGTTCAGCGCGACGGCAAAACCTATCTGCACATCAGTTCCTACGAGGCCCTGCGCCAGCTGGTGGCCAAGCTCTTGGCCGAGGTGCAGCGCATCAAGAGCCAGGGCGACTTCGAGGCCGCCCGCCGCCTGGTTGAGGACTATGCCGTCAACGTTCCCAGTGAGCTCCATGCCGAGGTGCTCCAGCGCTACGAGAAGCTCAACCTCGCCCCCTACAAGGGCTTCATCAATCCCTGGCTGCTGCCCGTCACCGACGCCAACGGCCAAATCATCGACATTCAGGTCAACTACTCCGAGACATACGACCATCAGATGCTTCGCTACAGCTCGGAGTATGCCACACTTATCTAAACAATGGACGACATTCAACAGCAAGTAAAAGAAATCAAGCAGTCGTTCCGCCTGGCCATGGACGGCGCCACCGCCCAATCCATGCGCCAGAAGGGACTGGACTACCACCTCAACTGGGGCGTCACGCTGCCCCGCCTGCAGGAAATGGCCCGCGAGATTGCCAGCGGCCATCCGCCCCTCTACCAGCTGGCCCTGGCCCTCTGGAAAGAAAATGTTCGCGAGTGTAAGATTCTGGCCACCATGCTTATGCCCCCTGGCGAGATGCTGCCCGAGGTGGCCGACATCTGGATGGAGCAGGTGCCCACGGTGGAAGTGGCCGAGCAGGCTGCCTTCAACCTTTTCCAACACCTGCCCTATGCCGCCGAGAAAGCCTTCCTATGGTTGTCTTCGCCCGATGACCTGCCCCAGATATGCGGCTACCACGTGCTGAGCCGCCTCTTCCTGCGACGCCAGGAGTTCAACGAGCGCGCCATCAACGAGTTTGTCGATCAGTCGCTGTGCGCCCTGCAGAGTGCCAACCCCCTGTTGCAGAAGGCAGCCATGCAGGCCCTCATCCGCTTCTCCGAGATGGGGCTGGTCTATGAGCGCATAGCCCGTTCCGCCATCCGCACCATTAGTCTCGACTTCCTATGATCAGCCTTTTCAGCTCCTTCCTCTTGGCCGTCTCGCTGGCCATGGACTGCCTGGCAGTCAGCATCGTCAGCGGGGCCATCCTTCGTCGCTGGCGGGGCGGCGTCATCTTCAGCATGGCCCTTCTCTTCGGCCTTTTCCAGGCCCTCATGCCCCTGCTGGGCTGGCTTGTCATGCGCCTTTTCGCCAGCCATGTCCTGGCCTATGGGCCCGTCATTGCAGCCCTGCTGCTCTTTTTTGTTGGCGGGCGCATGGTGTGGGGAGCCTTCCAAGCCGACGACAGCCCCACCTTTCGTCCCGACCACTGGCCCACGCAGCTGCTCTTGGCCGTTGCCACCAGCATTGATGCCCTGGCCGTGGGAGCCGGCATGGCCGTGACCGGCAGCTCCACCCTGGCCAGCCTCGTCCAGCCCCTCGTGGTCATTGGCCTCGTTTCGCTGCTTTTCTCGTTGATGGGCCATGGGGTGGGCATCCTCTTTGGCCGCGTCACCAGCCGCTACTTCAAGCCCGAGCTGCTTGGGGGCATCATCCTGGTTCTGCTGGGTGTGAAAGTGCTCACCGGCCACGTGCTCTGAGGCAGGAATCAGGGCCTCGTTTTCCTGTCGTGGCATCCCCTTTTCATGGGAGGCCGGGTTTTGAAATAATCTCAACCTGTGCTGTTGCAAATCGCGTACGCCCTCGCCGCCCCAGCCATGCTTTTTCACTCAGAAGCCCCGTCTGCTGAAACGGGGGCATTGGATAAAGGGGAAAAGGCACGCGGGAAAAGGGGATAAGTCGCTGTGTAATAGGGAAAAAAGTACCGGGTTGCCTGATTCGGGCGGCCGCCCTCATTAATAAGGGCGGCCGCCCTTATTCATGCGAGCGGGCGGGCTTATAGGTGTGGGCGGGCGCTGAATTCCAGTTTTTATTCAGTCGGTCTTACGCGGTATAGTTCCCAAAAACTCGTTGCCCAGGAAAAACGTGGCGTTTTCGGGGGCTAAAAAAGGCAGGGGGCGTGAGTAGAATGTGTGAAAACTTGGTAAAGCACGCTAAAAAAACAAAGAAAGTCTTTGTACTTTGGCTGAAAATGAGTAATTTTGCAGGCTGAAACTTTAGCGGATGACGCGAATGAAAATGAAACATAATGCCATTTGCTGCCTGTTGGCCTTGACGCTGACAGGCTGTGGTGGTGAATATAATAAGGTATTCAAGTCAGATGATTTGGACTATCGCTATGAGTATGCCAAGCAAAGCTTTGCCGAGGGCAAGTATGCCAGGGCTGCCTCGCTGCTGATAGACCTTATAACGCCGAAGAAAGGTTCTGACGACGCCCAGGAGGCCCTTTACATGCTGGGCATGTCGGAGTATATGAGCCACGACTATGAGTCGGCATCGGCCACGTTCAAGAAGTATTACCAGACCTATCCTAAGGGTGTCTACGCCGAGCAGGCCTGCTACTATGTGGGCCAGTCGCTCTATGAGGGCGCCCCAGAGCCGCGTCTTGACCAGACGCCCACCATCGGGGCCATTAACGCCTATCAGCAGTTCATGGACTTCTTTCCCGACTCTGAGCTGAGGCCCAAGGCCCAGGAGCGGCTGTTTGAACTGCAGGACAAGCTGGTGCAGAAGGAGCTGCTCTCGGCTCAGCTGTACTATAACCTGGGTGGCTACTTCGGCAACGTGAACTCGCAGAACGAGAGCAACTACATTTCCTGCATCATCACGGCCCAGAACGCCCTGAAGCAATATCCCTACTCAAAATGGCGCGAAGACTTTTCGCTGCTGGTGATGAAGAGCAAATATGAGCTGGCCGAGAACTCGTCGGAGGACAAGCGGCTGGACCGCTACCGCGATGCCGAGGACGAGTGCTACGGATTCCTGAACGAGTTTCCCGACTCGAAGAACGCCAGCATGGCTCAGCGCTTCATAGACCGCTGCAAGAAGGTGACGGGCGAATGAGAAATGAAAGAACAGAAAACATCGACATATTCAAAATACAGAAATGGATTACAAGAAGTCAAAGGCTCCGGTGAACACCGTGACCCGCAACATTATGGATTTGTGTGATGAGACCGGCAACATCTATGAGAGCGTTGCCATCATTGCCAAGCGTGCTAACCAGATTTCCGTGCAGATAAAGGAAGACCTGTCGAAGAAGTTGGCAGAGTTTGCCAGCTACAACGATTCGCTGGAAGAGGTGTTCGAGAACCGCGAGCAGATTGAGATCTCGCGCTACTACGAGAAACTGCCCAAGCCCACACTGCTGGCTACGCAGGAGTTTGTGGAAGGAAAGGTCTATTGGCGTGACCCCCAGAAGGAGGCTGCTGCCCAGATGGCGGAGGAGGCTTAAGGCATGCTGAGGCCTCAGACCTGGTATCTGTTGGGGGCTGCATTGTGCATCATCCTCTGCGCCCTCATCGGCGCGGGCACTACGCTCCAGCTGGTGCTGCTGATAGTGGCCGCCGCTGCTGCCGTAGCCACCGTTCCCCTTTTCAAGAACCGCCGCATGCAGGCTGTCTGCTGCCTGGTACCCATGACGCTGCTGCTCATCTGGTATGTGATGCTGGGCGTCTATTTCACCGCCCAGGAGCTGCAGTGGCAGCATGCCTTGCCCGCCGTGGCCCTGTTGCTGCTTTTCATGGCACGCAAAGGCATTGTCCACGACGAGAAGGTGGTGCGTTCCTATGACCGTATCCGATAATTCATCTTGCCCATGGAGATAAAGAGTGCAGCGTTCGCCTTGTCGTCACCGACAGAGAGCATGTGTCCAAAGGATGTGAAGGCAGAGTATGCCTTCATTGGCCGTTCAAACGTGGGCAAGTCGAGCCTGATCAACATGCTCTGCCGCCACAAGGGACTGGCCAAGACATCGGCCACACCGGGCAAGACGCTGCTCATCAATCATTTCATCATCAACAAGGAATGGTATCTGGTCGACCTGCCCGGCTATGGCTTTGCCAAACGGTCGAAGTCCGAGAAGCAGCGCCTGGAGCAGATGATACGCGGCTACATCCTGGGACGTCACCAGCTGGTGAACGTGTTCGTGCTGGTCGACGTGAGGCTGGAACCGCAGCCCATCGACCTGGAATTCATGAACTGGTTGGGCGTGTCGAGCGTCCCGTTCTCCATTATCTTCACCAAGGCCGACAAGCTCTCGTCAGCAAAGGTGACGCAGAATGTGGAGGCCTACAAACAGCGGATGCTCGAAGAATGGGAAGAGTTGCCACCAATGTTCATCACCTCTTCCGACAAGGGCACGGGCAGGGACGAGGTGCTCGACTACATAGAAAGTATTAATAAAGATTTAAAACAAACCCCCTAAGCCCATAGGGGGATTTTTGATGTTATGGCAAAGGACACACCCTGTTTGGACGTACAGCATCTGACCAAGTCGTTTGGCGCTTTGCTGCTATTCGAGGATATCAGCTTCTCCATAGCCGAGGGGCAGAAGGTGGGACTGATTGCTAAAAACGGAACGGGCAAGTCTACGCTGCTGTCTATACTCAGCGGAAAAGAGGGCTACGACGAAGGTAGCATCGTCTACAGGAACGACCTGAAGGTGGGCTTTCTGGAGCAGACGCCCCATTTCGATCCACAGGACACCGTGCTCGATGCCTGCTTCAATCATCAGGGCGACGAGGAGAAGGTGCTGCGTGCCAAGCAGATACTGACCCAGCTGAAGATAAAAGACCTAAACCAGCCCGTGGGCCAGCTGAGCGGCGGACAGCAGAAGCGTGTGGCACTGGCCAATGTGCTGATACTCGAACCCGACATGCTGATACTCGACGAGCCAACGAACCATCTCGACCTGGAGATGATAGAATGGCTGGAGGGATTCTTGGCACGCGGCAACAAAACGCTGCTCATGGTCACCCACGACCGCTATTTCCTGGACCGCGTGTGCTCGGTTATCCTGGAAATTGACGACCGTACCATCTATACCTATCGGGGCAACTATTCCTACTACTTGCAGAAGCGCCAAGAACGGTTGGATAACCGCAGGGCGGAGATTATCAGGGCCAACAACCTCTATCGTACGGAGCTGGAGTGGATGCGACGCATGCCACAGGCCCGTGGTCACAAAGCCAGGGCTCGCGAGGAGGCCTTCTATGAGTTGGAACAAGTGGCAAAGGCACGTGTGGAGGAACGGGCCATCAGGCTGAAGAGCCGCAATGTGTATATAGGCAGCAAAATCTTCGAGTGCCAATATATTTCTAAGGCCTACGGCGACACCGTCATCATGAAGGACTTCTACTACAACTTCTCGCGCTTCGAGAAGATGGGCATCGTGGGGAGCAATGGCACCGGCAAGTCCACCTTCCTGAAGATGCTCCTGGGCGAGGTGAAGCCCGACGAGGGGCAGATAGTCATCGGCGATACCGTGCGCTTTGGCTATTTCTCGCAAGAAGGACTGAAGTTCAACGAACAGCAGAAGGTGATTGACGTGGTGAGGGACATAGCCGAGTACATAGACCTGGGCCAGGGACGCCATCTCTCCGCCAGCCAGTTTTTGCAGCATTTCCTGTTTACCAACGAGCAGCAGTACAACTATGTCTACAAGCTCAGCGGAGGCGAGCGCAGGAAGCTCTACCTCTGCACGGTGCTGATGCGGAATCCCAATTTCCTGGTGCTCGACGAGCCTACCAACGACCTTGACATCGTTACCCTCCAGATTCTGGAAGAATACTTGCAGGACTTTCCCGGATGTGTCATCGTGGTAAGCCACGACCGCTATTTCACCGACAAGGTGGTAGACCATTTGCTGGTTTTCCAGGGCAATGGCCGCATCAAGGACTTCCCCGGCAACTATACCCAGTACAGGGATTACGTGGCCGCCTACGGCTCGTCAGATGCGGAGAAGCTTTCCCAGGCAGCGGCGAAGAAAACTCAGGCAGAGCGGCAGAAACCTGCTCCATCACGCAGGAAAATGTCGTTCAAAGAGAAGCGCGAGTTTGAACAGCTGGAGAAAGACATCGCCAGCCTGGAGGCTGAGAAGAAACAGATAGAAGAGTCCCTGAGCGGAGGCCAGATATCTGTTGAAGAGATAACAACCCTAAGCAAGCGACTGCCATTGCTGAACGAAGAGCTGGACGAGAAATCCATGCGATGGCTGGAGCTTTCGGAGATAGAACAGTGACTATGGAACAGCAATATCCCTCCGTACTGCTTGAACGTGCCGTGCAGGAATTCTCAAAGCTGCCTGGCATAGGGCGCAAGACGGCCTTGCGCCTGGTGCTCAACATGCTGCGTAGGCCTGCTGACGAAGTGGAGCAGTTTGCCCAGGCCATATCCACCATGAGGCGCGAGGTGAAATTCTGCCGTTCGTGCCACAATATCAGCGATACCGAGCTGTGTCCCATCTGTTCGGATCCACGGCGCGATGCCGCCACCATCTGTGTGGTAGAGAACATCCAGGACGTGATGGCCATCGAGAACACCCAACAGTATCATGGCGTGTATCATGTGCTGGGCGGACTCATCTCACCCATCGACGGCATCGGCCCCAACGACCTTCAGATTGATTCACTGGTGCAGCGGGTGAGCGAAAACGAGGTGAAAGAAGTCATCCTGGCCCTCAGCTCAACAATGGAGGGCGACACCACCAATTTCTACATCTTCCGCAAGCTGGCTCCCACAGGCGTGGATGTGAGCATCATTGCCCGAGGCATAGCAGTGGGCAACGAGCTGGAATATACCGATGAGGTGACGCTGGGCCGCTCCATCCTGAACCGAACCCCCTTTAGCGGGTAAACACAACGACAATGAAAGAGATGAAAACGACACAACAACTTCTCATGGCCCTCTTCTGCGGCTTTCTGCTGGCAGCCGGCGTGCTTTATGTCTTAGGCGAGTTCCTGCAGGTGGACATGGCTTTCCTGGCAAATCCTTCCCGCCAGACGCAGTTTCTTTGCTCCACGATGATGATTCTGCTCACCATCAGCCTGCTCCCCTTGTCGCTGAGGCTGTTTAAGTTCAGGCGAGTCAACGACGACCTCATCAGCAGGAAACACGAGGCATTAAAGCACTGGGGCCCCATACGGCTCTCACTGATGGGCGGCCTGCTGGTGGTCAACACATTATTATATTATGCGTTCGGCTTTCAGTCCACTTATGGCTACCTGGCCGTAGTGACCCTCCTCTGCATGCCTTTTGTACTTCCCACCATGAGCCGGTGCCAGGCCGAGGTGGAGAAAGAGGTGGAGGAAGAGAAAATGGAACCCCAGGACGAGGAAGAATCATTGACCGAGGACGAGAATGATGAAGGAACTAACGATAGTCATCGTCAGCTATAACGTGCGCCATTATCTGGAGCAGTGCATTGTCAGCGTACAGCGTGCTGCAAAGGACATCGACCATGAGATTTACGTGGTCGACAACCATTCTCACGACGATACCGTGGCTTTCCTCCAGAAGCGTTTCCCCACCGGGGTGACGGTCATCGAGAACCTTCACAACGAGGGCTTCGCACGGGCCAACAACTTAGCCATCCGCCAGAGCAGCAGCGAGTATGTCCTGCTGCTCAATCCCGACACCTTCCTCTCTGAGGACTGCCTCTCCACGGTGCTCAGCTTCATGGACCAGCATCCCCAGGCTGGTGGAGTGGGGGTGAGGATGCACAACTGCGACGGCAGCCTGGCACGGGAGTCGCGCCGAGGATTGCCCACGCCATGGGTGTCGATGCTGAAGATGCTGGGTTTCAAGCGGCGCTACTACATGAGCCATCTCTCATGGGATGCTGCGGGCCGCATCGACGTGGTCAGCGGAGCCTTCTGCATGCTGCGCAGGACAGCCCTCGACCAGATAGGACTGCTCGACGAAGATTTCTTCATGTATGGCGAGGACATTGACCTCAGCTATCGGCTGTTGAAGGGAGGATATGAGAACTGGTATGTGCCGGCCGACATCCTGCACTATAAGGGAGAGTCCACGCAGAAAACCAGCTATCGCTATGTGCATGTGTTCTATCAGGCCATGCTCATCTTCTTCCGCAAGCACTACAGCCATCAGACGCTCTTTGTCACCGTGCCCATCAAGCTGGCCATCTACGCCCGGGCCTTCCTGGCGCTGGTGCAGATGCAGTACCGGCGACTGCGCTCGTCACTGGGCATGCGCAAGCGTGACACCTCAGAGACCAACTACGTCTTCGTGGGTTCAGACACCATGCTGCAACAATGCCGTGAACTGGCCCGGAGGCGAGGCCTGAAGGCCACGTTCATTGGCATGCAGGCATTTGCCGACCGCCAGCCGCAATATCAGCCCGCCACCTGCCTGGTCTACGACACCTCGTCCTTCTCCTATCAGCAAATCATCAGCTGCTCCTATGCCCAGCAAGGCTACAGGCCCCTCATCGGCACCTACAGCTGTCAGAGCCAGACGCTCATTACCCCAAAAGAAATTATCAGATGAACCAAGCATCCTTGCCCAAAGTAAACCTTCGAGCCATGGAGCCCGAAGACCTGGATCTGCTCTACCATATAGAAAACGACATCCAGCTATGGGATGTCGGGGCTACCAGCGTGCCTTACTCACGCTATACTCTTCACGATTTCATTGCCCATTCCTCTGGCGACATCTATACCGACCGCCAGGTGAGGCTGATTATTACCGATGACCAAGGGCAGACCATTGGCCTGGCCGACCTGATGAATTTCGACCCGCGTCACAACAGGGCCGAGGTGGGACTTGTCATCCAGCGTCCTTTCCGCTGCCAGGGATATGCCCAGGCCACGTTGCCCAAGCTGGCCCATTACGCCGCCCATATCCTCCACCTTCACCAGCTCTATGCTGTGGTGCGCAGAGACAACCACGTGGCGCGCAGCGTCTTTCAGAAAATGGGCTATAAGGAGACTGTCACCCTCAGCGATTGGCTCTACGATGGTCGGCAGTATGCCGAGGCCACGGTGTTGCAGCTCCTGCTGGCTTAGAGGCTCTTCTCCCGCTGAGCCAGGAACTCGCTCACCTGCTCCTGCATGCCTCGTGTCACGGCAATACGGCCCGAACGGGTGTACTGAAGCACGCAGCCAAACTCGTCAAGGGCACGATAGAGGGCGATGATTTCGTCGGTCTTCCCGTTCTTCATCACAATGACGTAGGTGGGGTTCACCTCGGTGATGCTGGCGTCGAATCTCCTCACCACCCTCGATATTTCGGCGTTGTTGAGCACCATTTCCGTTGAAAGCTTGTACAGACCCGTCTCGCGGATGAAGAGCTGGTCGTCGGTGAAGTAGTTGGCCTTCACCACGTCAATCTTCTTCTCAATCTGCTTTGTAATCTTCTCTATCTGGTCCTCGTCGCTCCAGGCCGTGATGGTGTATTTGTGCACGTTGGGAATGCTCGATGCCGAAACGTTCAGGCTCTCGATGTTCACCTGCCGGCGGGTGAACACGGCAGTAATCTGGTTCAGAATGCCGGCAATGTTCTCTGAATATACCAGCAGAGTGTATAGTTTTTTCTCTTCCATTTTCTTTCTTCTCAAACGTTAATCTCCAGCAGCATGTCGTCGACGTTCATGCCAGGAGGCGTCATCGGCAGTACGTTGTCGTCTTCCCTGATGGCACACTCCAGCAGGTACGGCCCTTCCTTGGCCAGCATCCTGCCAATGGCCTCGCCCAGCTGGCTGCGGTCGGTCACGGCCTCATAGCTGATGCCATAGCCCTGGGCAATGGCTTCGTAGCATGGGTTCAACATCTTCGTGAACGACTGGCGACGCTTCCAGAACATGTCTTGCCACTGGCGCACGTTGCCCAGGTAGTTGTTGTTCAGCAACACCATCTTCACCGGCACCTGTTGCTCCATGATGGTGCCCAGTTCCTGCAGATTCATCTGGAAACCGCCATCGCCCATGAAGCACACCACTGTCCTGTTGGCTGCGAACGTTGCTCCGATGGCTGCCGGAAGACCGTAGCCCATGGTGCCCAGTCCGCCGCTGGTGCAGATGCTGCGCTTGTGGTGATACTTGAAGTATCTGGTTGCAAATAGCTGGTTCTGACCTACATCCGTCACCAGCACCGTATCGTCAGGAGCCTGCTCGGCCACGGCGTTCACCACCTCTCCCATCAGCAGCGGTCCCTCCTGTGGGTGTATGGCAGGCTCTATCACCTTCCGTCGCTCCTGCTCGTCTAAGGGCTTGAACGATTCGCGCCATTCATGGTGGTCGGCCTTCTTCAGCAGGGCCGTGATGGCAGGCAGCGACACCTTGCAGTTGGCCACCACCGCCACATCTGTTTTTATGTTCTTGTCAATTTCGCTCCGGTCAATGTCCAGGTGAATAATTTTGGCCTGCCGTGCATAGGTCTTCACGTTGCCTGTCACCCTGTCGCTGAAGCGCATGCCAATGGCGATGAGCACGTCACATTCCTGCTCCTTCAGGTTCACGGCATAGTTGCCATGCATGCCCAGCATGCCCACATTCAGCGGGTGGTTGCTGGGCAGGGCGCTCAGTCCCAGCATGGTGCGTCCGGCCGGAATGTCGGTCTTCTCCAGGAAGGCTCTCAGCTCAGCTTGTGCGTTGCCCAGCTCCACGCCCTGGCCTACGAGGGCCAGCGGCCGCTGTGCAGCGTTGATCAGTTCAGCTGCCTCTCGGATGGCATCTTCGCAAGGGGTGGGGTTGTCAACATAGGAACGGATGAAGTTCACCTTCTCCGGCTGAAATTCCACCTGCTCCGTCTGCGCGTTCTTGGGGAAGTCGAGCACCACGGGGCCGGGCCTTCCGCTTCGGGCAATGTAGAAAGCCCTGCTCACGGCCCAGGCAATGTCCTCGGCATGCCTTATCTGGTAGCTCCACTTCGATATGGGCTGAGCCACGCCCACCAGGTCAACCTCCTGAAAGGCGTCCGTTCCCAGTGCCCCTATGGGCACCTGCCCGGCAATGACCACCAGGGGCGTCGAGTCCATCATGGCATCGGCCACTCCCGTCAGCGTGTTTGTGGCGCCAGGGCCACTGGTCACCAGGGCCACGCCCACCTCTCCGCTCACGCGAGCATAGCCCTCGGCGGCATGTGTGGCAGCCTGTTCGTGTCTCACCAGAATGTGTTGGAAAGCCTGTTTCGCCCCCCGAGTGTAGTCATAGAGGGCGTCGTATACGGGCATGATAGCCCCGCCAGGGTATCCGAAGATAGTCTTCACCCCTTCGGCCTTCAGGGCCAGCATCAATGCCTCCGAACCGGAAATCTTCTCCTTGCTCATATACTAAAGATTTACATTTCGCGAAATGAGCTGCAAAGTTACGCCTTTTTCTTCTAAAAACCAACAAAAACGAAGATATTTTTAGCTTCTGCTTTCAATATGTAATTCATATCAATGCAGCCCGCAGCCTCGCTTTTTTCTGGGGCGTCGAGTTTTGAAAAAATCTCACGTGAGAAATTTTCATGGGAAGGCCTCCCAGAAAAAAATCTCACGTGAGATTTTTTTCTGGGGCATTGCCCCCTTGGTTTTTCCCCTGCCGCGATTGTTAAAAGAAGGCAAGCAGCGTTAAAATCCGGTTAAAATCGAGGCAGGCGGTGAATCTGATTAAACGTTGCGCGGGGCGTGGCGTCAATAGGCTGTTAATTAAATGCATTTAGAAACAGTTCAACTATGGCGGACAGCTCATGCTCCGCCTGCCCCAGGGATTTGAGATAAGCACCAACCTGCACGAGCACAGCCGAAGGGGATATAACGACCAGTCGATGAACACCAACGAGCTGATTTGGAACGGACAGATCTCGAAAAGCTTCCTCAAGAGCAAGACCCTCGTCGTGGCCCTGAACTTCTATGACCTGCTGGGCCAGCAGAGTAACTACGAGCGATGGATCAGTGCCACGGGGCGCAGCGACACCCGTTACAACAGCATCAATTCCTATGCCATGCTCCACGTGCGCTATCGCCTGAACCTGTTTGGCGGAAAGGTAGACACCGAAGGACGCTACGACAAGAAATGGGGCAACAACGACCGCAGAAGATAAAAACCTATTAATAAAAACCATAAAGCTTATGAAAGACTTTGAGTATTATGCGCCAACGGAAGTGGCGTTCGGAGAAAACGCTGAGGAGCAGGTGGCTGCTCTGGTAAAGAAATATGGCGGCACGAAGGTGCTGCTCCACTATGGCGGAAAAAGCGCCGTCCGTTCCGGACTGCTCGACAAGGTTGGCAGCCTGCTGAAGCAGGGTGGGGTAGACTTTGTCAGCCTGGGAGGCGTGGTGCCCAATCCCCGTCTCAGCCTGGTGCATCAGGGAATAAGCCTCTGCCAGCAGGAGGGCGTCGATTTCATCCTTGCAGTGGGTGGAGGCAGCGTCATCGACTCGGGCAAAGCCATTGCCATGGGCGTGGCCAATCCCGATGAAGAGGTGTGGAACTTCTACCTGGGCAAGTCGGTCCCCCAGAAGGCCCTGCCCGTGGCCTCGGTGCTCACCATTCCTGCTGCTGGCAGCGAGATGAGCGAGTCAACCGTGGTCACCAACGAGGACGGAGGCGTCAAGCTGGGCTACAGCAACGACATCCTGCGCCCCAAGTTTGCCATCATGAACCCCAGGCGCACCTTCACCTTGCCCCCCTATCAGACGGCAGCCGGCGTGACCGACATGATGATGCACATCATGGAGCGCTACTTCACCCATGACGACGACATGGACCTGACCACCGACCTGGCAGAGACCGTGATGAAGCGGATAAGGACAGCCGTGTTCGATGTGCTTCAGAATCCTGAGGACTATCGTCAGCGGGCACAGATTATGTGGGCCGGCAGCGTGGCCCACTGGGGCTTGCTGGGCATGGGCGTCGAGGAAGACTGGGCCACCCATCAGCTGGAGCACGAGCTGAGCGGCATGTTCGACGTCACCCATGGCGCCGGACTTGCTGCCATCTGGCCCAGTTGGGCTCGCTATACCATGCACGAGAACCTGAGCCGCTTCGTGCGCTTTGCCGTGAACGTGATGGACGTTCCCAACGACTTCACCGACCCCGAGGCCACCGCCCTGAAAGGCATCCAGGCCGTGGAGCGCTTCTACCATGCCATCGGCATGCCCATCAACATCCGGGAACTCATAGGCCGTGACATCACCGACGAGGAGATACAGGAAATGGTGCGCAAGTGCAGCCGCAACTATACCGCAACCTGTGGCGCCTTGAAAGTGCTTCAGGCCAGCGACATGGAGCAAATCTACAAAATGGCACGAGGATGAAGACGCTCATGATAGCCGCTCTGCTGGCCGGCTGCCTCGCTTCGGCAAATGCCAGCACCACTGAAGGCGACTCGCTGTTCCTGCTGAAGAGCGAGCACGCCTCGATGACTATTGACCCGGCCCATGGGGGCAAGATTCTCTCGCTGAAATACCACGACACCGAGGTGCTCTCGCAGTCACGCTGGCCGGAATCCTTTGGCAGCACCTTCTGGACCAGTCCGCAGAAGGAGTGGAACTGGCCGCCGGTGGCTGAGTTCGACAAGCAGGCCTATCGGGTGGATCAGCGGCAAGGCACCTCCAGGCTGGTCATCACCAGCCCCGTGTCTGAAAGGCTTGGACTCAGCGTGGGCAAGGACTTCTCGGTAGACGAGGCAACAGGAGCCTTCGTTGCCACCTATTCCATCAAGAACGAGGGCACATCGGCCCGCAAGGTGGCCCCCTGGGAGATTACCCGAGTGGCCAATGCCGATGGCCTCATCTTCTTCAGCTGTCCTGCCGACAGCATCTGGCCTTCGGGGCTCATGACGTTCCAGCCGGCCTTCGGCGCTTCGTGGTACACCACCGACCAGGCTCCGCAAAACCGCAAGGTGAATGCCGATGCCGAGGGGTGGCTGGCCTACACTGCTGGTGGCCTGCTCTTGGTGAAGGCGTTCCAGAATCTTGCCGCCGACGAGCCTGCTCCAGGCGAGGCCGAGGTGCAGGTCTACGTCAATCGTGGAAAGTCCTACATCGAGCTGGAGAGCCAGGGAGCCTACACCCTCCTTCAGCCCGGCCAGCAGTTGCACTGGACCGTCACCTGGCACCTCCTGCCCGCTGCCTCCTCAGCCCCTTCGGAAGCCCTCATGAACCAAATCGCTCACATCATCCATAAAGAATAAAAAGTAAATAAATATGGTGTTATTTTTGGGAAAAAGAATTGGAAAGAATTAGAAATAATTATATTCAAGAATTATAAAGAAATTCTTTCTTATTGTCTGGACATAATTATTTCTAATTCTTTCTAATTGTTTTCTTAAAAAAATATCATTTTCAATAAAACCAAATTCATTTTAAAAGGCCAATAACCATCAATGAATCAGGACCAAATACTTCGTGTCGGCATTGTGGGCACTGGCTGGATAGCCGAAAAGGCTGCCATCACGCTCCAGGGCCTTGCCCTCTGCCAGGCCTATGCCGTAGGCTCCAGAACCCAGGAGAAGGCAGCAGCCTTTGCAGCCCGGTGGAACATTCCCAAGGCCTACGGCTCCTACGACAAGCTGATAGCCGACCCCGACGTAGACCTCGTCTATGTGGGCACACCCCATTCCCATCACTACGACGTCACCCGTCAGGCGCTCATGGCAGGCAAGCCCTGCCTGGTGGAGAAAGCCTTCATGGCCAACTACTGGCAGGCTGAGGCCGTCGTGCAGCTGGCCCGTCAGCGCCAGGTGTTCCTGGCCGAGGCCATCTGGACCCGCTATCAGCCCGTGGTGGCCATGGTGCGCGAGCTCATCAGCTCAGGACGCATAGGCCAGCCCCGGCTGGTCACTGCCACGCTGGGCTATTCCATGGGTAACAAGCCCCGCATCATGCGCCCCGACCTCTGTGGCGGCGCCCTGCTCGACCTGGGCGTCTATGCCCTCAACTTCGTGCGCATGTTCTTCCCGGCCCCCATCACCTCCATCGACGGCCATTGCGTGAAGTCCTCCACCGGCATGGACCTCACCAATGCCATCACCCTCACCCTGGCCGATGGCGTGCTGGCCAACCTCCAGTCCAGCGCTGCCTGTGTGGGCGACAACATTGGCGTCATTGCCGGCACCGAGGGCAATCTCATCATCGACAACATCAACAACCCACAGCGCATCACCCTCAACGGCCCCGACCGGACCTATGTCGAGACCCTCCAGGTGCCCCAGCAGATCACCGGCTACGAATATCAGTTCCTCAGCTGCCGCCAGGCCCTGCTTGATGGGCTCATCGAGCCGCCCGAGATGCCCCACGAGGAAACCCTCTACATCATGCAACTCATGGACCAGCTGCGCCAGCAGTGGCAGGTGTGCTATCCTATGGACAAGACCAACGCTTAAAACCATTACAATATGAACAGATTCTTCCTTACTCTTGCAGCAGCCCTGCTGGCCCTTGCCTCGCAGGCCCAGCCCAGGGCTGCCAGGGCGCGCCACCAGGTGCCCCTGGATTCCATCCGGCTGAGCGACCCCGCCATCCTTGCCGACACGGCCACCCACATGTACTACATGACCGGCACGGGCGGCATGCTTTGGCGCAGCCCCGACCTGAAGCTGTGGGAAGGTCCCTACCGCGTCACCGAGTTTCAGACCGACTCCTGGATGGGTCCCCGCCCCATGATATGGGCAGCCGAGCTGCACCAGACGGGCGACGGCCATTACTACTATTTTGCCACCTTCACCAACCAGGCCGTGAAGATCGACACCGTCAGAGGCAACGTCATTGAGCGCCGTGCCAGCCAGGTGCTGCGGGCCGACAGCCCCATGGGCCCCTATCGTGCCTTCGGCGATGCCGCCTATCTGCCGGCCGACCGTCCCACCCTCGACGGCACCTTCTGGCGCGACACCGACGGCAAGCCCTACATGGTGTTCTGTGGCGAGTGGCTGCAGAACTGGAACGGAACCATCGAGAAAATAGAGCTGAAGCCCGACCTCAGCGGAACCCTGGGCCAGCCCGAAGTCCTCTTCCGTGCCAGCGACTCGCCCTGGAGCAGGGAGAAGGATGCCGATGGCCACGACACGTGGAACAAGGTGACCGACGGCCCCTGGCTCTTCCGTACAGCCACCGGACGCCTCGGCATGCTTTGGACCTCCTGGGTCTACGATGTCTACACCCAGGGCGTGGCCTATTCCCAGAGCGGCACCCTCAGCGGCCCCTGGGTGCAGGAGCCTCAGCCCGTCACGCCTCCCGGCTATGGCCATTCCATGCTCTTCCAGCGTTTCGACGGCCAGTGGATGATGTCCGTCCATCACCATTCAAAGGACGCCCGAGGCCGCACCGTCCGCGTGCCCCATCTCTTTGAAGTAGACCTCTCGGGCGACCGGCTTGTGGTTAAGTAAAGAGTAAAGAGTTAAGAGTTCAAGTTTCGCATTCGCTTCGCTCCTTTGTAGTTCAGGAGTTCTGGAGTTGCTGGAGTTCTTCGCGAGCGAAGCGAGCAAGCTCGAGCGCAGACGTTAGTCCTTTCTCTACATTTTTCAGGTAGTTATTATTGAAGTGCCATTGTAGCAGAACTATTGTCTGCACTCCGGTACTTCTGTAACTCCAGGACTCCTATAACTTGAGAAAGTTGAATTAAGAGTTAAGAATGAAAATTATTCCTAATTTTTGGCTCACCCGTAAATTTCTGTGTTTATCCGTAAATCATCGATAACCTGTAGAGAAAGAAATCCACATCTATAACACCTCTGAGTTGTGCACGGAATTGTTTTATCTTTGAGTTAAGAGCCTCTGCAGACGCATTGGTGGCA
>JAFPTC010000022.1 GCA_017400455.1 Prevotella sp.
AAGAATTCAAAAACACACTTGAAAAATCTCAAATAATAAAAGAAGATTTATTAAAAATGAATTCAAATTTCAAATTAACAAATAAAAATAGACAAAAAAATTATTTACTTAAAAGGAAATTAAATTTATCTTTTAAAACATCACCTTTAATAAAATCGGATGATAATATTACTGATCTTGAATCTAGTATTTTGTCTAATGGAGGTAATATAAAGAATTATCTTCATTCTTATTTATTCTTCATTCCTCATTTCGTGCAGCAGCAAGCCCGAGAACGCCGTCAAGAGCGACGCCCTGCCTGCCATCTGGCCCGACTATGTTGGTGTCACCATCCCCGCAGGCATCGCCCCGCTGTGCTTCAACTTCGCCGACGAGAGCATCGAGCTGATGGACGTCGAGGTGCGTGGCCAGAAGGGCGGACAGCTGCACGTCAGCGGCGACTGGGCCGACTTCGACATCGACGACTGGCGCGAGCTGACCGAGCAGAACCGTGGCGCCGACCTGACCGTCAGCGTCTGCACCCGCAAGGACGGCCAGTGGACGCAGTGGCGCGACTTCACCATCCACGTCAGCACCCATCCGCTCGACGACTATGGGCTGACCTATCGCCGCATCGCCCCAGGCTATGAGGTGGGCGGCTATATAGGCATCTACGAGCGCGACCTGCACAGCTTCACCGAGCGGGCCTTGCTGACCGAGGACGACCTGCCCGGCCGCTGCTTCAACTGCCATACGCCCAACCGCACCAACCCCGCCCAGCTGACGCTGCAGATACGCGGCGAGGGCGGCGGCACCATGGTGCAGCAACACGACCGCCAGCGATGGCTGAACACCAAAACCGACTCTACCAAGGCCGCCGGCTCCTATGCCTACTGGCACCCGGAAGGCCGCTACTGCGCCTACGCCGTGAACTCGGTGCATCAGGCCTTCTTCACCGGTCCCGACGACCGCATAGAGGCCTACCACACGTTCAGCGACGTCATGGTGCTCGACACCCAGACCGACGAGCTGCTGCTCTCGCCACTGCTGCAGACGGACGATCTGGAGATTTTTCCAGCCTTCTCGCCCGACGGCCGTTGGCTCTACTACAGCACGTCGCGCCCCTGTCGCGTGCCGGCGGAGTATGAGCGGGTGAAGTGCTCCATCTGCCGGGTGGAGTTCCGTGGGGCTGATGGGGCTAATGGGGCCTTTGGCTTGCAGGCTGACACGCTGGTCAATGCCGACACCCTGGGCCTCAGCGCCACGCAGGCCCGTCCCAGTTACGACGGCCGTTGGCTGATGTACACCGTCAGCCAGCGCAGCAACTTCCCCGTGTTCCAGCGCGATGCCGACCTCTGGCTCATGGACCTGCAGACCCTCACCGCCCGACCCCTTGACGAGGTGAACAGCCCCGACACTGAGAGCTTCCACAACTGGAGCCAGGACAGCCGGTGGTTCGTCTTCACCTCGAAACGCAGCGACGGCATGTATGCCCAGCTCTTCCTCAGCAGCATCGACGACCAGGGGCGCTGCACCAAGCCCTTCCTGCTGCCCCAGCGCAATCCGCGCAAATACTATCGGGAGCTGTTCTACTCGTTCAACGTGCCCGACTTTACCTCCCAGCCCGTCAGCTTCGACGTCGACGAGGCGCAGCGACAGGTGGAAAGCCACCAGCGTGTGCAGGTTAGAGTGAGGAGTGATAAGTGAGGAGTGATAAGTGATAAGTGAGGAGTGATGAGTGATAAGTGATGAGTGATAAGTGATGAGTGAGGAGTTTCTTTAGAAATAAAATATAAACGAAAATAGAAATGAGAAAAGTTTTTTTGATGGCCGTGGGGCTATGCCTGACGATGCTTTTGACCGGCGCCTGCGAGCAAAAGGCGCCACAGGCCAGTGGCAAGTGTCGTATTCACGGCACAATTTCCCAGCAGCTGAACGACAAGCGCATCTTCCTCGTGCCATTGTACGGTCCGAAGACGGCGGAGTATGTTGACAGCATCGAGATTAAGGACGGCAAGTTCGAGTTCGCCACCGACACGCTGATGATGGCGCAGATCCTGGTGGACTACCACTATCGCATGGGCATCCAGCCCCTGCTGGTGGTGACCGAGGCCGGCGACGTGCAGGTGACCATCGGCGCGGAGAGCAGCGCCACGGGAACCCCGCAGAACGACTCGCTGCAGCACTGGAAGGAGCTGACCGAGGTCCACCAGGCCCAGCTGTCGCAGTTGCGCGAGGCTGGAAAGAAAGCCGAGGCCGACAGCCTGCACATGGCCTACAAGCAGCTGACGCGCCAGATGGCGCAGCAGATGGAGGGCACCCTGCTGGGCGATTTCCTGGCCCAGATGTATCCCAAGACCTACATCCGCCAATATCCCGACGGACACGAAGTGACTTTCAATGCCGACACGAATGAACCGATTACTGAGTAAACATTGGCCGCTGGCGCTGACGCTCTTGCTGGGCGTGGCCGCAGGGCTGTTCTGGGCCGTGGGCTACTATCAGGTGCTGGCCTATCAGGAGCAGTTCCAGCTGTTCTTGCTGGGTGGCGACTACTTCAGCCAGTGCCTCAGCCAGCCCGGAGGACTGGCCCGCTGGCTGGGCGAGTTCCTGGTGCAGTTCTACAACAACTACATCTTTGGCGCCATCGTTCTGGCCCTGCTGTATATGCTCATCCATGTGGTCAGCAGCCGCGTCACGGGCTTCAAGGTGCTGAGCCTCATTCCCGTTCTGCTGCTGTGGTATGTCATGGGCGACGAGAACGTGCTGCTGCCCTTTGGCGTGGCCTTGTTCTTGGCGCTGCTGGCCTGCTGGGGCGTCAAGGCCCTTGGCCGGAGCCGCTGGGCGATGGCCGTGGTCGTCCTGGCCATGCCGCTCCTCTACTGGCTCATTGGCCCCATGGCGCTGCTCGTGGCGCTGTACATGGCGGTGGCGCTGCCCCTGTCGAAGGAGCACCGCTTCTTCAACCTGGGCGCAGGCCTGCTGGCCCTGGCCTTGGTGGTGTCCACCATGGTGGCTTGCTCCCACTGCCTGCCCTATCCCCCCGAGCGCATGTTCTATGGGCTGAGCTACTATCGCGTGCCCATGGTGCTGCCCGTCCTCTTCGTCATCATTCCCCTCGTGGTGGTGCTGCTGTCGGCCCTGAGCCGCCTGCCCTTCTGCCAGTCTGCTTCCCTGCGGGTGCAGGCCCTGGCCTTGGCGGGCGTGGTGGTGCTGGGCATAGTGCTGGTGCCCCGTGGCTTTGATGCCAAGCGATGCGAGCTGATGGACTACGACTATCTGGTGCGCACGGGCCAGTGGCAAGCCATCATTGCGAAGGCTGAGCGCCAGATGCCCGACCTGCCCATGAGCGTCTCGGCCACCAACCTGGCCCTGGCCATGGAAAACCAGCTGGGCGAGCGGGCCTTCCAGTTCTACCAGCGCGGCACCCAGGGCCTGTTGCCCAGCTTCGAGCGCAACTTCGCCACCACGCAGCTGTTAGGCGAGATTTATTTCCGCATGGGCATGGTGAACACCGCCCAGCGCCTGGCCTTCGAGGCCATGGAGGCCCTGCCCAACTATGCCAAGAGTGCGCGGGCCGTGAGGCGTCTGGCCGAGACCAACCTCATCAACGGCCAGTATGACGTGGCCCGAAAGTATCTGAAGATGCTCGAAAAAACACTCTTCTATGCCAAGTGGGCGCGCCAGATGATGCAGCTGCTGGGCGACGAGGCCAAGATTGACGCCCATCCCCTCTACGGCTATCTGCGCCGCGTCAGGCTGCAAGAGGACTTCCTCTTCAGCGAGCGCGAGACCGACCGCATGTGCGGCCAGCTGTTCCTGCATAATCAGCAGAATCAGGTGGCCATGCAATATCTGCTGATGTGGCCGCTGCTGAACCGCGACATCAACACCTTCATGCAGTATGTGCCGGTGGTGCAGCAGCGGGTGCAGTACAACCCGCGCCATGTGCAGGAGGCCATCTGCTATGCCTTTGGCCAGCGCCAGCAGCGTCCGCCCCGCGAGCTGGTTGGCGACGTGGTGGCCCAGCACTTCATGCAGTTTGCCAACGCCTTTAACCGTGGCGGACGCCAGAATCCGTCGCAGCTGCAGTCGTTTAAGAACACATTATGGTATTACTTAGTCAACAGCCAATGAGACATCTAATTATCATCTGCTGCCTGCTGCTGGGGCTGGCCTCGTGCAGCCACTCGCCCAAGGACCCCGTGAAGGAAGCCTCGTTGCCTGCCATCTTCCCAGACTACGTGGACGTGACCGTGCCCGTGGGCATAGCGCCGCTGAACTTCGGCATGGCCGACGACGCCTTCGACCGCATTGACGTGGTGGTGAAAGGCCAGAAGGGCGGCGAGCTGCACGCCAACGACGGCGAGTGCGCCCAGTTTGACCTGGACGAATGGCACGCGCTGCTGGAGCAGAACACGGGCAGCGAGCTCAGCGTCACCGTGAGTGCCCTGCGCGACGGCCAGTGGCATGAGTATCAGCCGTTTTCTATCCACGTCAGTGCCGACCGGCTTGACGCCTGGGGACTGACCTATCGGCGCGTGGCCCCGGGCTATGAGGTGTTCAGCCACATGGGCCTCTATCAGCGCTGCCTGGCCGACTTCACCGAGACGGCCATCATTGAAAACACCCACGTGCCGGGCATGTGCGTGAACTGCCACACCAGTTGGCAGACCGACCCCAGCCGCTTCGTATTCCACGTGCGCGGCGACCACGGCGCCACCATGGTGCAGATGGACGGCCAGCGCCAGTGGCTCAAGGCCAGCAACGACCAGCTGGGCGGCTCAATGGTCTACCCCTACTGGCACCCCTCGGGACGCTACTGCGCCTTCTCCACCAACCAGACGCGCCAGGGATTCCACGTGGTGAAGGACGAGCGCATCGAGGTGTTCGACCTCAAGAGCGACGTATTCGTCTATAATCCCGTGACCCGCGAGATCCTGACTGACTCGCTGCTCAGCACGCCCGACTGGTCGGAGAACACGCCCACATTCTCGCCCGACGGACGCACGCTCTACTTCCTCACCTGCCGCCAGCAGGACTATCCCATTCATTACAAGGACGAGCAGTACAATCTGTGCAGCATCAGCTTCGACCCCGATGCGGGCACCTTCGGAACGCAGGTAGACACGCTGTTCGACGCCGCCAGCCAGGGCAAGAGCCTCACCTGGCCCCGTCCCAGCTACGACGGCCGCTTCCTGCTGTTCACCCTGGCCGACTACGGCTACTTCAGCATCTGGCATGAGGAGAGCGACCAGTGGCTGCTGGACCTGCAGACCCTGGAAGCGCGGCCCCTGGACGAGCTGAACAGCCCTCGCGCCGACTCGTTCCACAACTGGTCGAAGGACTCGCGATGGGTGGTGTTCACCAGTCGGCGCGCCGATGGCCTCTACACCCACCTCTACCTGGCCTCCATCCGCCCCGACGGCACGGCCACGAAGCCCTTCCTGCTGCCTCAGGAACAACCAAGGCGCTACTACGAAGCCAGCCTCTATTCGTTCAATACGCCCGATTTCACGCTGCGGCCCGTTGATTTTGACGACCATGCCGCCGCCCGCGAGATACTCTCCGACCGTCGCGACACCACCGTCGTGAAATAAGGCCGCCACGCGCCAGAAATCTGCGGAGCCTTCCCGTGAAAAAATCTCACGTGAGATTTTTTCACGGGAAGGCTCCGCAGAAAAATTTCTCACGTGAGATTTTTTCATGGCAAAAAAGCACGGAAAGATTCACGCTTTCCGGAAATTGTTGTACCTTTGCACTGACTTAGCATTGACAATCATTTTTTGAACGATGGACAAGAACAAATACCTGGAAGAATCGGTGGCGCTGCTGCGCAGGCTGATAGCCATCCACCGCGTGAGCCGCGAGGAGCGGGAGGCTGCCGACCTGATGGAGCGGCAGATGGCCGAGTGGCACCTGGAGCCACGGCGCGAGGGCAACAACGTGTGGGCCACGTGCCCGGGCTTTGATGCCGGCCGGCCCACGTTGCTGCTGAACGCCCATATAGACACGGTGAAGGCCGTGAGCAGCTGGACGCGCCCACCGCTGGAACCCACCATCGAGGGCGACCGTCTCTACGGCCTGGGCAGCAACGACTGTGGCGGCGGACTGGTGACGCTCTTGGCCGCCTTCCGCATGCTTGTCGATAAGGGTCCGGCGGCTCATGCCTCACGCGCATACAATATTATATATGTAGCCTCGTGCGAGGAGGAGGTGAGCGGCCGCGACGGCATAGCCCGCGTATTGCCGCTGTTGCCGCCCGTGAGCGTGGCCATAGTGGGCGAGCCCACGGGCATGCAGCCCGCCGTGGCCGAGAAGGGGCTGATGGTGATTGACGGATGGGCGCAGGGCGTCAGCGGTCATGCCGCCAGGAACGAGGGCGTGAACGCCATCTATGAGGCGCTGGACGACCTGGTGTGGCTGCGCGACTATCGTTTTGAGCGCGTCAGCCCCCTGTTGGGCCCGACGAAGATGACGGTGACGGTGGTGGAAAGCGGCACGCAGCACAATGTGGTGCCCGACAAGCTGCACTTTGTGCTGGACGTGCGCACGAATGAGTATTACAGGAATGAGGATGTACACAGCTTCTTGCAACAGCACATGAAGAAATGTCGCCTTGAGGCCCGCAGCTACAGGCTCCACTCGTCGGCCATCCCCATGGAGCATCCGCTGGTGAAGCAATGCCTGGCCTTAGGCTTGCAGCCTTTTGGCTCGCCCACGCTGAGCGATCAGGCACTGATGGACTTCCCCTCGCTGAAGCTGGGGCCTGGCCAGTCGTCGCGCTCTCACTCAGCCGATGAATTCATCTGCTTGAGCGAAATGCGCCAAGCCTTGGACATCTATTTGAAATTACTTCTTTAGCAGGGAGATATTACTTTAGAGGGAAGAGGTGGCCAGTTGGTAGTGAGCGGCCTCTTGCCTCTAAAGAAAGAACGCTATAGGCGGCTGAGCCATTTCTTCGGGTTCAGCGGCTGATCCCAGTTTTGCAGTCGGAAGATGAGGATATTGCCCGTGCCAACGCTGCCCAGCGTCTGGTTGATGCTGACGTGCTGGCCGGCTGACACCGTGACCGAGGAGAGGTTGCCGTAGACGGAGATGTAGCGTCCGTGACGCACCATGACGTAATAGCCCGAGCCGGGATTGTAGACCTTGCTCACCTCGCCCTCGAAGATGCAGCGCGCCTTGGCTCCGTTCTGGCCCTGCAGCTGGATGCCGTTGCTCTGGAGGGTGACGCCGGCCATGGTGTAGGCTCCGAACGAGCGCACCACGCGGTAGCCGCCGGTGATGGGCACGGGCATGCGTCCCTTGTTGCTGGTGAAGCTGCCGGTGAGCTGGCGGTCGGGATCGGCGGGGGAGTAGGTGGGATTGGTGGGCGTGGTGGGCTGCGTGGGCGTAGTGGGCGTGGTGCGGCTGTTGCGCCGGTTGCGTCGGTTGTTCTGCTGCTGGCGGTTGTTGGCCTGCTGCTGAGCCAGCTCCTGCTCGCGCCGGCGTTGCTCGGCCAGCTGTCGCTGGCGCTCCTCCTCGGCCTTGCGCGCCTTCTCCAGCTCCTCGGCAATGATGCGGTCAATCTGTCGGTTGATCTCGGCCTCCTCACGCTGTTGCTGGGTGATGAGCTTCTTCACGGTCTGCTGCTCCTTCTGCAGCTCGGCCACCATGCGCTGCTGCTCGGCCTGACGGGCCTCCATCTGCTGCTGCTGCCTGCGGCTCTGGGCCAGGAGTGTGTCCAGCTCGCTGCGCGCCTGGCTCAGCTCGCCCAGCTTCTGAGCCACCTGCTCGCTTTTCTGCTTCACGGCCTCGCCCTGCGCCTTCTGATAGGTGGTGTACTCGTTCATGAAGCGCATGCGGCGGTACATCTGGTTGAAGTTCTTGGCGCTGAGCACGAACATGGTCTGGTTGCGGGCGTTGCGGTTGCGATACATGTAGCGCAGCGACTTGATGTAGTGCTGGCGCCGCTCCTCAAGCTCGGTCTTCAGCTGGGTGAGCTGCGAGTCGAGCACCGCAATGTGGGTGTTGAGGGTATCCATCTGGAGGTTGAGGCTGTCGATGACCATTTTGTTGTCGTCGATGTCGCTGCCCAGTGCCTCCACGTCCTGCATGCGCTGCTTCACCTGCTGCTCCAACTGTCGCTGGCGCTGCTGGTTGGCCTGGCGCTGCTGGCGCAGCTGCTTCTGGCGGTTCTGCAACTGCTCCTTCTGCGTAGGGCGGCGCTGGGTCTGACGGTTGCGCCGCTGTGCTGGCACGGCCAGACAGAGGCTGCATAAAAGCAGAAAAACAATCAGCCTGCGCATCAAACTCTCAGCTCTAAAACGCTCTACGCTCAACAAGAATCTATCAACCCCTGGGCGTTTACAGTGCCATGAAGCGCTTGAGCATTTCCTCGAAGGTCACTTCGCGGTATTTGTCGCTCACGCGGGTACGCGTCTCCCAGTCGCTGTCGTTGTTCATGTAGTTCAGCTTCACGCCCAGCTTGATTTCCTTCTCGGGCATGGTAAGGGTGACGAGTATGTCGGTGGGGATGATGGAGTGGGCGAAGGGCCTGAACTCGCGGTAGTCCCAGTTCATCTGGGTGTTACCGCGCAGCTGGTCGCGATACATGATGTTGGCCATCTTGATGCGTCCGGTCTGCTCGTTCACCAGCCAGCTGTAGAACATCTTGCTCTTCACGGTCTGTCCGTCGCCATCCTCGAAGTTGATGATGGCCTCGTCGTCGCCCAGCGATGAAGATACGAACTTCTTCCTGTCCTCGTCGGTGAGCTCGGCCTTGCCGGGCTGGAACAGCTCGTTCAGGAAGAGAGCCTGCAGCGTGTTGAAGTTGATGCCGCTGTTGCGCAGGAAGTCAATATAGTAGTAGGGTGCCTTCAGGTACTGCTTGTTGATGCGGTCCATGAAGAGCACGTAGTCCTTGGTGAACTCCATGCGCGCTGCCTCTACGAATCCGAAGGCCATGAGCTGCAGGCGGATGACGTCGTTGCGCTTCATGTGAAGGTTGCCCGTGAGCGAAAGCTGCTGGTCGCCCACGCTCACTGAAAATTTCACCTTCGAGCTGAGGAACGACACTTTCTTCTGCTCCTGGCTTTCCACTTTTTTCATCAGTTCCTGCTGTTCGGGCGTGAGCTGGACAGCGGGTGTTTCTTCAACAACTTTCTTGTGCGAGTGGCAGGCTGCCATCGCCATCGTCATTGCAAGCAATGCAATCTTTGTGTAACTTGTTGCTTTCATTTTCTGAGGTATTTTTTATGTTTTATCTTTCTTCTTAGCAATTTGTTCTGAGGATCGTCGGCAAAGGCTTTCTCCCATTGTTCCATGGCCTTGCCCATGTCGCCGCAGAGGGCGTAGATGTCGCCTGCGTGCTCCAGCACCACGGATCCGGGCACTGAATCGTTCTGCAGGGCCTGGTCGATGTAGATGCGGGCCTCGGCATAGCGCTGCTGCATGAAGAGAATCCAGGCGTAGGTGTCGAGATAGGTGGCGTTCTGAGGCTCAGCCTTCACGGTGCGATAGCTCATCTGCTCGGCCTCGTCGAGCCGTTTGTCCTGAAGGCTCAGATAGTAGGCGTAGTTGTTCAGACAGCCAATATTGTCGTCCTTCCACACCAGGCAGGAGTCGTAGGCGGCAAAGGCCTCGGCCTCGCGTCCTTTCATGTGGAGCAGATCGCCCATGACGGCATAGAAATCGCTCACAATGTCGGGTATGCTTTCGTCGTTGATGACGCTGATGCCGTTCTGGAAGGCTTCCAAGGCATGGTCGGTGTCGTCCTGGCGGTAGTAGGCCATGCCCTGATAGTAGTAGAAGGCCATTTCCTCGGGGTTGTACTGGCGGGCTTGCTGGCAGAGGCTGATGATGCGCTCGTCGTCCTCGTCTTCCCATGCCTGCTGCACCAGCCTGAGGCGGGCGGAG
This sequence comes from Prevotella sp., assembly GCA_017400455.1. Classification (GTDB taxonomy): domain Bacteria; phylum Bacteroidota; class Bacteroidia; order Bacteroidales; family Bacteroidaceae; genus Prevotella. The sequence continues at coordinate 9,880 of JAFPTC010000022.1, forward strand.
GCCTGGTCGGGAGCGAGCTGCAGCACATATTCGAAGGCCTTGGTGACGCTGTCGCGTGGCATACCCAGCAGCTGCATGTAGGCGGCTTTCATCTCGGCCAGGTCGGCGTTGGGGTCGGGCTGGCTGAGCAGTTCGTCGAAAAGTTCGAGCACCACGGTGCTGTCGCCGTTTTCCTGTGCAGTCTCGATGATGAGCTGCCGCATCTGGTTCACCTTGTCTTCCACGGAGGCCTCGGGATTGAGCAGGATGGCGTGGTTCACGGAGTCGGCGGCCTGCTCGTCGCCCTGGCGGATGTAGTAGTTGCGCATCACCTGCTGGGCGCTGAGGTTACGGGGCTCGTCCTTCAGTATCTGGTCGAGCACCTTGCGGGCTTCCTCCTCGTGGTTGGTGACCAGCAGCGTGTTGGCATAGAGCGTGCGGTAGCGCAGGTCGTTGGGATAGTGCTCGGTGAGTTTTCGGGCCTCGTTGACGGCGTTGGTGGCGTCGTTAAGCTCGATGTAAAGGCGGCATTTCGTCAGTGCCGTGCGCTCGGTGGGGCCTTCGGCCACGTCCATGCGGTCGAGCACCTCAATGGCTTTGGCGTAGTCTTTCTCGTGATTGTACAGCTGGTAGAGCGTTTCTAAGAGCTCCAGCCGGCTCTTGTCAATGTCGTAGAGACGCTCCACAATGGCGGTGGCCTCGGTTATCTGGTCGTTGTCAAGATAGGACGAGGCCAAGCGCTCCAGGTAGGTGGTGTTGAGCGGTTCCAGCTCGTGGGCCTGCTTGAAGAGGATAAGGGCTTCCTTGTCGTTCTTCAACTCCTTATGTATCTGCGCCAGATAGAAGCATGTCTCGGAAGCGTCGGGATTCAGCTCGCGGCAGCGCTGCAACAGGTCGAAGGCGGCGTCGAGGTAGCCTTTCTGCAGCTGGAGCATCGCCTCGTGGAACAGCACGTCATATTTTCTGTCCTGGCTGGAATCTTCCGACTTGGGGCTGTACGCATGTGCCCTGGGGTTAGCCAACAATGTGGTAGTTAACCCCAAGCATAGTGCGAAGCCTATCATCAATAATCTTTTCATTTCTCAAAATGTGTCAGCCAAACAGTTGCGGTCTGGCTTTATGTTCTTAGCGCACGCCGGTATGGCCGTAGCCGCCGGCTCCGCGCTCTGTCTCGTCGAGGGCTTCCACCTCGATGAATTCGCCGTTTTCGTGACGTGCAATGACCATTTGGGCAATGCGCTCGCCGTCGTTGACCACGAAGTCCTCAGCCGACAGGTTGATGAGCAGAACGCCCACTTCGCCGCGATAGTCGGCATCGATGGTGCCAGGAGCGTTGAGCACGGTGATGCCCCGTTTCAGGGCAAGCCCGCTGCGTGGCCGCACCTGGGCCTCATAGCCTGGTGGCAGCGCAATGAACAGGCCTGTGGGAATCAGTTTCCGCTCCATGGGGCGTAGCACCACGGGCTCGCTGATGTTTGCCCGCAAATCCATGCCCGCACTCTGCGCCGTGGCATAGGCGGGCAACGGTTGGTGGCCACGGTTGACGACTTTTATCTTCATTTCCTCTTTTTCCTCTTCTCTCTTTCAAGAATACGCTATACGGTGCAAAGTTAGTAAAAAGTTAGGAGTTAAGCGTTAGACCTCGTGAGTTATCATCTTAAAGTTAACATTTTTTATTCTTTTGCGAAAAAAAACTTCCGAGAGCGCCCTGCTAAACTCCCAACTTCTTTGTACCTTTGCACCCATGAACTGGCTTCAACTCATATCCAACTGCCGACTCGGGCAGGACCGTCATCACAACGACGAAAGACCGCTTTCGGGCGGCGTCGATCCAGGCATCCGCACGGAGTTCAAGCGTGACTACGACCGCCTGATATTCTCGGCGCCCTTCCGCCGTTTGCAGAACAAGACGCAGGTTTTTCCCCTGCCGGGCAGCGTTTTTGTGCACAACCGCTTGACCCACTCGCTTGAAGTGGCCTCCGTGGGCATGTCGCTTGGCAACGACGTTGCGCGTCACCTATGCGCAAAAAACCGCGATTTCATCGATACTTTGCTTCCTGAGATCGGACAGATAGTGGCCACGGCCTGCTTGGCCCACGACCTTGGCAATCCGCCCTTCGGCCATAGCGGCGAGAAAGCCATCCAGACCTTTTTCTCGGAGGGCAAGGGCATGTATATGAAGGAGAAGGTGAGCCCCGCCTTCTGGAGCGATATTACCCGTTTCGACGGCAATGCCAATGCGTTCCGCCTGCTCACCCACAGTTTCAAAGGCCGCCGTCAGGGAGGCTTCGCCATGACCTACAGCACGCTGGCCTCCATCGTGAAATATCCCTTTCCATCGCTGTTGGCAACGAAGAACAAGTTTGGATTCTTCACCACCGAACGGCCAGCTTATGAGCAGATAGCCGCCGCGCTGGGCATCCCCCAGGTGGCCCCCGACCGATGGGCACGCTATCCGCTGGTCTACCTTGTAGAAGCCGCCGACGACATCTGCTACGAGATTATGGACCTGGAAGATGCCTACAAGCTGAAGATCATTTCCTACGATGAAACCGTCGCGCTGATGCTCGGATTTTTCGATGAAATGGGCAAAAATCGCATTCTCAAGCGCATTAACGACGAGTCGCTGGCCGACCCCAACGAGAAGGTGCAGTATTTGCGGGCCTGCGTCATCAACTTGCTGGAAAGCGAGTGCGTGAAAACCTTCCTCGACCATGAGGAAGAGATTCTCGCAGGCTCCTTCCAGGGTTCGCTCATCGAGCACATCAGTCCCGTGCCCTGCCAGGCATACCGCGATTGCGCAGCCCTTTCGCGCCAGCGCATCTACCGCAGTCGCGTGGTGCTCGATGTAGAACTGTCGGGTTATCGCATCATGGACACGCTGATGGAACTGATGGTCGAGGCCATTGAACATCCCGAGCGTTACTATTCGCAGCAACTCATTGGGCGCGTCAGCAGTCAGTACGATATTGAAAGCCCCGACCTTGAGACGCGCCTCATGGCCGTCATCGACTATATCAGCGGCATGACCGACGTTTATGCCCTGGATGTCTACCAGAAAATCTGCGGTATCAGCCTTCCCATTGTGTAATTTTGCTTGCAAACAAGATACCAATGGGACAGAAGTATTTCATTCCACTACCAACAGTTTACATTGCAGACTTTCTAATACAACAATCCAAAGAGCCAAAGGGGAATCTTCTTGCCGTGACCGATGTCGATGCCATCGCTTACGACATAACTGTCTTCAATACCTTTTATCTGCTTAAAACTTTTACCTTTTCCTCCAACTTCAAACAGCCATTTACCATCTACCAACAGGTCACCTTGGCTTGGCATCGAGAGTTTATGACCAATGCCTATCTGCGAAGCAAAATAGGTTTCACGCAACGTTCCGTCTTCTACATGTGGAGTCAGACAGTACATCAGGTTCGTGTTGTAGAACAGAATCTTCTCAGGCTTCGTCAGCATATTCATCCCACTGTCGGCAGTGTAGAGTCGGCGCACCAGTGCAGCCTTATCCATCAAGTCGATAAGTTTCAGCACATTGTTGCGCGAGGCTTGCAACGTAACGCAGAGCCCTGAGATATTCAAGGTGTAAGGCGAACTTTCTGCCAGCACTGCCAGCAACTGCTTGGCCTTATATACCGAATCGTATTCTATATTGCTCACCGATGGTATCTCGCTGGTAACGATGGTGTCTATCACCTGCTGTAGGCGGTCGAAGAAACCATCACCTTCCTCACGGTAAAAAGGATAGTAGCCTGTTTCAAGGTATTTCTCGAAGTGCTGCAGCACCTTCACCTTCGCCGTGATTTGTGATGCCTGCATAAAATGGTCGTTCAACACTGTCTCCAATGAGAGCACAGGCAACTGGGCTACCTGTTCCAACTGTAGGTATTCCCTGAACGACAGTCCCTCCAGCGTGTATTGGCGATGGCGTCGGGAGAGGTCACCCATCATTGACTCCTCCAGTTTCAGCATCGATGAGCCTGTCACCACAAGGTGCAGCCCAGGATAGGAATCGTAGATGTTCTTTATTTCCTGCTGCCATCCTTTGTACTTATGCACCTCGTCCAGAAACAGGTGGGTACCACCATGCGAATAGTGGTACTCGGCTAAGTCGAGTATCGAGTGATTGACAAACCAAATGTGGTCGAGCGATGCATACAGTGCCTTCTGCTTGTCTTCAAAAGCACGAAGGATATGCTGTAGGAGCATAGTTGTCTTACCCACACCCTTGGCACCCTTTATCACAATCAACCTGTTATCCCAGTTGATTTGTCCATACAGATATCTGGTAAAGTTCAAGTCTGTCTGCGCCAACAGACGACCATAAGTCTTAAACAACCTATCCATTTCTCTTTTCCCGTTTATGGCGCAAAGTTACGAATTTAACTTTAAAGAAACAAATATTTGTATGGTTTTTTACTTTTGAAAGTTAAAAATCATAGTAAAGTACTGGGAGGCTACCTATTATTCTATCACTCCCTCTTTGTTCCTATTCGTGATGGTATCATGGCACAGCCGTGCAGCCTCTTCGTCGGGCAGGCACTCCAGATGCCACATAGGTATGGTCTGTGCCAACCTGTCCTTCGTCTGGTGCATACCCTTGTCGATATCCTCGTCGATAAAGTTGTTCAAACGGCGCCCCATGTCACTCCCATACAAATTCAAGAATGCCTCGACACAACTAATGCGATGTATCTTGTTATAAGGGGCCTGGCTCAGCCTAACCATGCCACCGATGGGGTAACTGACATTCCTGTAGCACGACGTGAAAAAGCCTCCCCAGGGCGAGCCATAGACCACCCCGTCTCTCACCACGGGAAAGTCGTCGTTGACCAACTTCGTCCCTTCGACATTCAGTAACCACAATCGGGCGTGCGTGCTTTTTCCTGTACCGCCGTGACCGAGGAGCAAGTAGCCCTTGCCCTCACAGCTCACCACGA
>JAFPTC010000023.1 GCA_017400455.1 Prevotella sp.
CCAGCAGATGCGCCCATTTTGCGGGTCGATTGCCGTGGTGGGCTGTATCTGCATGCCCAACTTGTCGACCATGTCCTGCTTTTCGGGATCCTTAGCGGCCACCTTGAATCCCACTTTCTTGGTCTTCTCGTCATAGTAGGGTATGGGATACAACTTGAGCAACTGGTTTTTCTCGTCGTCATATTCATAGAGCAACAGGCACAGGCGCGTTTCAGCGGGTACATAGAACCTGCCCTGCGAGTTCACGCCTATGCGGCTCTGCTTGTGGTTCAGCGGCTCATATTCCTCGATGAAGCACTTCACATCTTTCACCTTGATTTGCAAGCCCATGTAGTAGCGAAGCAGCGGCAGTTCGCCCTTCACCTCACGGCCGTTGCTGCGGCGGGCCGTTACCTCGAGTTTGTAGTCGATGTGCTTGCCTGGCACGCCAGGATTGGCCTTCTCGTCCTGTACCAGGTCGTTGATCAGGGCATAGTGCATCTGCTCTTTCTCACGCCACTCCACCTGCACGCTGTAGTCGTTGCTCGGCTTGCCGCCGTAAGTGACCTTTACCTCCACGGGGTCTTTCAGCGGATCGATGCCCATCACCACAAAGGGCAGTTCCACCTGCTTCTTGTAGAAGGCCGGCATCGTGAGGTTGTCTTGGCCAAACAGCACCTCACCGCTCTCCACCTTGAAGTGGAGCCGGTTGGTGTAGCTGCCCATCTCGTTGCCCATGAAGAAGGTCACGATGCCCTCCTCAGGCACTTTGGGCTGATCGGGCGCCGTAACCCAGGCCGTGCGCCACTCGCCGTACATGCCGGCATCTTGCACTTTCAAATAGCCGTCGCCCGAGGTGATGCTTATCAGTGCCGTCAGCGCCGGGTCGGTGCGGTCGCCAGTCTTCGGGTCTTTGCGCACGATTTTGGCGAACACCTGTTGTGGTGCGTCGCCCACGAGCAGCGTGTTGCCGAATGCCTTGTAGATGTGCATTTCGCAGGGGGCCTCGTCTTGCGACTCGTCCTCGTCGTCATCGCCTTTCCTGCGACGTCGCGTTGCCGCATAGCCCCCAATAGCCCCTATCACGCTGGCAGGGATGAGGAAGGGCCATGGGCCGCCAAAGTCCCACGCATCGTTGTCTTCTTCATAGTGCGCGCCCTCTTCGTCGGTGAAATGGCCATTCTCGGTCGCTTCTTCCTCCTCTCCGGTATTTACTGGCATTGCGGCGGCATTTTCATCAACCAATAGATATACAACTACGGTCATATTCTGCACACCTGGATAATCTTCTACGCGCACGCCTTTTGCCTTGTTTCCGTCCCACATGCCGCCAGCGCTCATTCTAAAACAGTATAGTCCAGCGCTTTCCAACTTATAATTGGCGTCAACAACAGGCATTTGCCCCAACGAGAAGTCCTTCACGATTTGGCCTGAAAGTTCAGTGAGTTCTTCGGTGAAATAGCCGCTTACCGAATAAGGAGTAAAAGTGGCGCGGTAGCCATAATACTTGGGATGGAGCGACCCCGATGCGCTGGTCATGGCCAGGCGGAACCGCACGGTCGTTCCTTTTCTGACTTTTCCCCTGAAAATTGTCGTGTTTTTCTGCTGACGCCCGCTGTTTCTCTTCACCTGC
>JAFPTC010000024.1 GCA_017400455.1 Prevotella sp.
CCGAATGCAGACATTCATGGTCAGCACGTACATCTTACGCAGCAGCTGGTCGTAGAGCGTCTCGCGCTGAGGGTCATCGAAGCCTTTCAGCCAGTAGTCGCACATCAGCTCGTAGTCGGTCTTCAGCTGCAACAGCTGTTCGATGGCCTGCGGCTGCGCCATGACGGCCAAGTAGTTTTCCATCTGTACGATGGCCTTGCCCAGCTGGCGTTCGGCCAGCGTATGGATAATGGTAGTCAGGGATTCGTTCGTCACCATGGTCGTCTACAGTTTCAAGAATTTCCTGGCACGTTCCACGTCGGCCTCGGCAGGTGGCGACATGCGGCTGAACTTCAGCGAAGTGGAGAGCGAGTCAATCTCCTTGTTAGTCATTTTATAATACTTCAGCACCCACTGGCGAAAATGTCCGATGCCATAGCGTGTCAAGGAGTCGCACGCCATGTCATAGCCCTTCTTGAAGACTTCGAGCTGGTGCTGCCGCGTAGAATCCTTCAAGTCCTTTTCGCGGAAGGCGATAAGACCCAATCGCCAAGACAGGTCGCGACTGTCCAACAGCAGCTTGTGACGTGCCAGACGGGCTTGCGAGGCCTGCGGCTCAGTGAGCAGGGCGGCGTCGATCTCGTGTCCTATCAGCATCTTCAGGCGGACATACACGTCGTTCACCTGTATCTTGAAAAAGCGGTCACGGTCGAGCTTGGCCGAGTCGATTACCACGTCAGACAGCAGGTCGGTAGCCGAATAGCGGGTCATGGCCAGCATCTTGTCGTCCAACTGCTTGAGCGTGGTGATACGCGCCATACGGTTGGCATAGACCTGCCAGTAGGCATCGGTCGACGTTACATACTGCAGCGGGGTGCCCTTCTTGATGAGCCGTTCCGCCCGCACCAGGTCAGTGACGGCACCTTGCACGCTGCCGCCGGCCAGTGCCGTGTCACAGTCCATCTGGGCCGTAAACGTACGGAAGCGCACGTCAGCACCTAACTTATCGAAATAGCCCTCGTGCTTGGCCACGATCAGGGGCAGACAGTCCAACGTAGGCATGACGGCCACCTTCAGGGCAGCAGAATCAGCCCTCAACATCTCGGCTCGCTGGCGGCGAGTGATGCGCCGTTTTTCCTCTACCGAGGGGCCGCAGCTGGCAAGCACCAGTAGTGCTATAAGAAAACAAATCGTCTGTTTCATCGGTGCAAAGGTACTAAATAATTTGTAAATTGTAATTCTTTTCAAAAAAAAAGCGACAGAGTCGGGGGCATATTCATATTTATTTTGTACTTTTGCACCCTACTTACATTAAAATACATCAAGACAATGAAACCTACACCTATTAAAAAAGAGATCGTCGACTCCCTTATTGCCCAGCTTGGCATACAGGATTTTGCCAAAGCCACCATACGCGAAGTGAAGCAAGTGGCTGCCATTGCCGAGCAGCAAAGCGGCGTTGAATTCATAAAAATGGAGATGGGAATTCCAGGACTGCCCGCCGCACAGGTTGGCGTGGATGCCCAGATCAAGGCCTTGCAGGACGGCATAGCCCACAGCTACCCTGACATCCAGGGCTATCCTGAGCTGAAGAAGCAGGCCTCGCGCTTTGTCAAGGCCTTCATCGACATCGACATCAAGCCCGAGGGCTGCGTGCCTGTCAGCGGAAGCATGCAGGGCACCTACGCCTCGTTCCTCACCTGTTCGCAATCGTGCAAGCAGAAGGACACCGTGCTTTTCATCGACCCCGGCTTCCCCGTCCAGAAGATGCAGCTGCAGGTACAGGGCGTGAAGCACGAGACCTTCGACGTCTATGACTTCCGTGGCGAGAAACTCGGTCCGAAGCTCGAGTCCTATCTGTCAAAGGGCAACATCTGCGCCATCGTCTACTCCAACCCCAACAACCCGTCGTGGGTATGTCTGACGGAGGATGAACTGCAGACCATCGGACGCTTAGCCACCCAGTATGACTGCGTCGTCATGGAAGACTTAGCCTACTTTGCCATGGACTTCCGTCAGGACCTGAGCAAGCCCTTCGAGCCGCCCTACCATCTTTTCCATAGTGTCCGTTGGATTCAGGGAAATTTTGTTTCTGACCGGTCTCCGTCCGTCCGGCTTCCGCTTTTGTGGGAAATTAA
>JAFPTC010000025.1 GCA_017400455.1 Prevotella sp.
GATGCCCATGTGTCAATATGCAGAGCCGACAGCAGTGTGCTGGTCGATTCGGCAGCGATGTTCACGGCCTACAACCGCGACCTGAGACCGCTGTTTACCAAATACTCGGCGAAGGTGACGACCGACGCGAAAGTGCTGCTGGTGCACGCCCAGCTGAAGGGCTACGACGACGTATGGCAGCGCGTGAACATCGGCAGCAAAGAGACGGAGGTGGAGGTGCCGACGATGGAGATGCGCAAGATGCGGGAACTGAACTTAAACGAAGTTGTTGTGAAAGCCACCCGTGTAAAGATGTTCTATCGGGGCGACACCATCGTCTATGATGCCACGGCATTCCAACTGCCGCAAGGCTCGATGCTCGACGACTTGATACGGCAGATGCCGGGCGTGACGCTGAACGAGGCGGGCGAGATATTCGTGAACGGACGCAAGGTGGATGAATTGCTGCTTGGTTCGCACTCGTTCATGCGGGGCAACAAGAAGGTGCTGATGGAGAACCTTCCGTACTACACCGTGCAGAACATCAAGGTCTATGACAAGCAATCGGACATGAGCAAGGCACTGGGCTACGACGTGGATCCGAAAAAGTTTGTGATGGACGTGAACCTGAAGCAGGAGTACCAGCGCGGTTACATCGCCAATGTGGAGGGTGCCGTAGGTACGGAGAACAGATGGCTGGCCCGCGCCTTTGCCCTCGGCTTTAGCGACCATTACCGCTTCACGCTATTAGGAAACCTGAACAATGTGAACGAGAGCCGCCACATCGGGCAGTCGGGCCAATGGACTCCAGCCTCAATGCCAAAGAACCAGCTGACGACAAGAAGCGTGGCCGGAGAGATGGCCTACTACGCCAAGGAGGACAAGGTGAAGAACAAACTGACAGCCTCGTACACTTCGACTACGGACATCAGCGAATCGAGAAACCGCCATGAGCAGTTCTTGGCGTGGCCAAGCGGCATAGCCGAGCGCCTGCAGGGGCTTACGCCCACGTCGCTGACCGAAAGCAACAACCGCACGGGCAGCCGGACGTGGAATGCCCACGATGAGTTCACGCTGACCAAGCCTTTCTGGCTCTATGCGGTGGCCGACTTCCGATATTCCAAGAATCACGGCGCGTTCAGTTCCATGTTCGACCAGTGGAACGACACGCTGACGGCCTCACAGCTGAGTCGTGGCTTCAACGAGGGGACGGCATGGAGCGGAAGCATGGAGGCGCAGGGCGCATTCAACGTGGGAAAAAAACAGAAACGAATGAACTTCTACGTCAGGGCAGAGCAACGTGAGAACGAGTCGGAATCGGCCATGAGATACAGCACACGGCAATACGTGAACCCTCAACAGACCACCCAGCATAACGTGGACGACATCAGCAACCGCACGACATCGGGCAGTGGGTTTTTGAATTACATGATGCCACTGTCCAAGAGTGTAAATATGCGCCTGGGCGAAAATTTCAATCTGATACGCACCGATGCCCACGACTACCTGTACCATCCCGACACGCTGCTGTTGGCCTCTCAAATAGACGCATTGACGGCCATCACCGACTTCAACAACTCATACGACAGCCGGACAAACTTAGCAGAGAACTCGGTCAGCCTCTCGTTCTATGGCGATGGAAAATACAAGTTGGCTCCCAACAGCCCGTTCACCATCAACTATAAACGCTGGGAAGTGGGTGTCAGCGTCCCTATGCGCCATGAGTCGCTCGACTATCAACGGGGCGGACTTGACACGCTGGCACGGCAGAACACGCTGTTCGTGAACACCTCGGCATCTTTCCGTCATGTCTCTGAAAGCGGCAAGCACGAGTTCGGAGTACACGCCAGCCACAAGCGCAGTGCTGCCTACATCTCCGACCGCATCACATATCGCGACGACAGCCAGCCTCTTGTTGTCAAGTTGGGTAATCCCAACCTCAAGAGCTCCGTCACGACGAATCTTGGCATTGACTATACGAACAAGGCAGGGCGCAACCAGCAGCAATGGCACGTGGGAGCGTCAGCCGACCTCTACCACCGGCAGACGGCACAGTCGGCGAGCTACGACCCCGTGAGCGGTGTCTATACCTATCAGCCCATGAACGTGAAGGGAGCCTACCGCCTGAACGCGAAGTTCGACTTCAGCCGCACCATCGACAAGAACCGCTACTGGTCGTGGCAGACCAACGCCGACGCGGGCTATCACCACTCCGTTGACCACGCCATGCTCACAGGCATGACGGCGAGCGAGGAGAACGTAGTCAACACCCTGACGCTGCACGACGGGGCCTACATACAATATAACAAAGGTACACTGAACATCCGCGCCACGGGCGACATCCGCTGGCGGCACTCGGAGGGAAAGATGTACGATTTCGAGACCCTGAACGCCACCGACTTCCAGTACGGCCTCTCTGCACGCTACACCCTGCCGCGCCTGAACACCACGCTGTCAGCCGACGGCAATATGTACTCGCGTCGCGGCTATGGCAGCAGCGAACTGAACACCGACGACTTCGTGCTGAACGCCTCCATCAGCCAGCCCTTCTTCAAGGGCAAACTTATCGCCCGCATCGAAGCCTTCGACCTGCTGCACCAGCTCAGCAACACCCAATACTCCGTGAACGCCCAGGGCCGCACCGAAACGTGGTACCGCTCCCTGCCGCACTATGTGATGGCGCATCTGGTGTATCACTGGAATAAGAATCCGAAGAAGAAATGATACAACTACGAGTAATAGAAACAAAAATCCCGCTCGGTGGGGAGCGGGAGGGGTGTGGGGCTATTCGACGTCCATCATGTCGAAGAACATGAGGCGTGTGTGGTCGTCTTCTTCTTTCTTGGTGAGTGGCTTGAAACCGTTCTTTTCGTAGAAAGGAATGGCAGAGAGGTAGGCATCGACGGTGATGAAACGGAAAGCAGAATAGTTTTGGTCTCTATTAAGCAGACTCTTTATCAATTTCATCATTTCCGTACCGATATTCTGCCCGCGATAGTCAAGCGAAACAGCAAATCGACCAATCTTGACTGTTGGATAGCTGCGGAACTTCTTACTGTCGGGAAAACTGTCCTTCACCTTCTTCCACTGGCTGTTAGTCACTTCCAAACGGCTGATCTTGTCGTTCAGCAGGCAGAAATAAGCAGCAATACGTCCATCGTCTTCAAGGATGAACGTATTGGCAATGCGCTTTTCGAGAAAATGCTTGGCATCCTCCAAAAGGAATCCGTTCAAATCATTGTCGCCACAATCAAAAGTGGCCAACTCCATGTCAAGGGTCAGGCGAATCAGTCTCACGGCCTATATACAAATATGTATTCGTTTGCTGATTTCCTGAAACTCGCGCTTCATCTTCTCCTGATAGGCGGCTCTCACTTCGGGGCTGATGGCCTCCACGCGCTGCATCTCCTTGACGAAACGCTCTGCGTCTTCACCCGTAAGAATGGGCGTTTCTTTAATCGGTCTTGCCATAATCAATATGCATTTATCGGTTTCACGGGGCAAAGGTACAAAAATAATTTCAAACTCAGTTCAAAACGAAGTAATTTATGAAGAATATGTGGGCAATTAGTGGCCGCTCGGCCCAAAGGGACGCTTGCCCAAGCAAGAATAAAACATTGATTAGCATGCGAAACTTGACAATGACCATGATGGCCCTTGCGCTGACAATAGCAGCGCAGGCACAGGAAACTGTCACCCTGACCGGTCAGATCAAGAATGCCTTTACCCGTCAGGCGATACCCGATGTGACAGTGACGCTGATGCGGGCCGACAGCACCATATAGCAACGCTCCAGGCCAAGCTATGCCATGCTGCGAGTGCAGTGGCGGTTCAACTATAATCCAAAGAAGAAATAACGCAGGAGGCCTTCCCAGAAAAATTTCTCACGTGAGATTTTTTCACGGGAGGCCTTACCAGAAAAATTTCTCACGTGAGATTTTTTCACGAGGGATGAACGGCGCTGGAATCAGCGCTTCGTGGCGTACCAGTCGCGCAGGACATAGAAGGCTTTCTTCTTCTCGCCATTGTCGGAGAAGAGGCCCTTGCGGTTGTAGTAGTCCTGAATGCCGTTGAGGACGCGGCGGGGCGAGCGGAAGTCCTTCAGAATCCAGGGCGTGGTGCCGCAGAGACCCTCGATCTTGTCGAGCATGGCCACGTTCTGCTGGTAGAGGTTCTCCTGGAACTCCTCCGTCCAGCGCTGGTTCTTGGGCCCGTGGAGGCCGTAACGGGCGCCGCCGCCAAACTCGCTGACGATGACGGGCTTGTCGTAGGGTATCTCCCACTCCATCTTGGGGGCGTCGTTGACGTCGCGATACCAGCCGATGTACTGGTTGAAGCTGACCACGTCGACGTGCTGGTGCATGTTGTCGTGGAGGCGGTTCTTATAGTTCGAGGCCCCGGTGACCTCCATGGCCATGGAGATGAGGCGGCTCTGGTCGAGGCTGCGGGCGTGCTGGGCCAGGCGGCCAAGGAACTGGTCGCGCTGGGGCGAGTGGGGCGTCTCGTTGGCAATGCTCCAGATGATGACGTTGGCGCGGTTCTGGTCGCGACGAATCATGTCGGTGAGCTGCTGCTGGGCGTTGTCATAGGTGTGGGCATTCTGCCAGCTGATGGTCCAGTAGCAGGGAATCTCGCTCCATACCATGATGCCCATGCGCTCGGCCTGGCGCACGGCATGCTCGTTGTGGGGATAGTGGGCCAAGCGGACGAAGTTGCAGCCCAGCTCCTGGGCCCATGAAAGGAGCTCCTGAGCATCGGCGGCGGAGTTGGCCCGCCCGCCGCCACGGGGCTTTTCTTCGTGGATGCTGATGCCACGGAGGAAGATGGGCTGACCGTTGAGGAGGATTTGCTTGCCTCGGGCCTCAATGGTGCGGAAGCCGATGCTGTCGGCCAGGAAGTCACTCACCACGGTGCCGTCGGCCGTGGTGCCGTCGAGGCGCAGCTCCACCTGGTAGCGCTTGGGGTTGTCGGGGCTCCAGAGCGACAGCTTCTTCGAGGGCACGCTGACCAGGCCCGTGGCACGGCCCTGGGCGTCGGTGGTGAACTGGCGGGTGATCTTCAGCTCGGGAATGTTGAGGGTGACGCGCTGGCTGGCCAGGGCCTTGTCGAGCTGGGCGCTGAAGGCTATCTGGCGCTGGCGGGCCTTGGCGTCGGCAGGCTCTAAATGGAGCTTGAAGTGCTCGATGTAGGTGGCGGGAACGCGCACCAGCATGACGTCGCGGGTGATGCCGCCATAGTTCCACCAGTCGAAAATCTGGGTGGGCACGGCGTCGGCATGACGCTTGTTGTCAACCTTGACAATGACGACGTTCTCGCCCGAAAGGAGGAGGTCGGTGACGTCGAGGTTGAAGGGAGTGAATCCGCCCTCGTGATGGCCGGCCTCGCGGCCGTTGACCCACACGCGACAGTCGTAGTTCACGGCGCCGAAGTAAAGCAGCGTGCGATAGCCGCCCTCGATGGGCACCTGGGCCTGGAAGCTGGTCTTGAACCAGACGGTGCCCTCGTAGAAGAAGAGACGCTCGTCCTGCGTGTTCCAGTCTCCGGGGATGTGCATGGTGGGTGCGAGGTCGAAGTCATACTCAATGAGGTCCTCGGGCTTCTGGGGCTTGGCATTCCGGAAGAAGCCCCAGCGCGTGGGGTTCATGCGATAGTCGTAGTAGCCCTCTTCCTGCACGTCGACGATGTAGTTCCACTCACCGTTCAGCGAAGCCGACTCGCGTGAAAGCACGCTGCCGATGAGCGGGAGCTCCTTTGCCTGAACGGTTAGGGCAAAGGCCGCCAAGATGAATAACGAGAATATTTTTTGTTTCATGCAGCAAAGTTACGAAAAAACGAGGGCAAAACAAAAGAAATTCATTTCTTTTTTTTTGCCGAGTGCCAAGTAAGTTCGCCACGTAGTGGCATAGTTCTTGCCAGAGACAAGCGACGCTGGGCGTCGAGCGACGAAAAGTTGAGAGCAAAACAAAAGAATTTATTCATTATTTTTGCCGAGACGGAGAAGTTTCCTTGAACGGAGTGAAAAGCTTCGCGACTTTCCGTCGCATAGTTCTTGTCATAGACAAGCAACGCCGGGCGTCGAGCGACGAAAAAACTCAACCTGTGCGGTTGCAAATCGCATGCCCTGTTCTGCCCCCGCCATGCTTTTTCACTCAGAAGCCCCTGCCTGCTGAAACGGGAGCAAGGGATCAAGGGGAAAAGGCACGCGAGAAAAGGGGGAAAAGCACTGAGTAACAGGGAAAAAGGTACCGAGTTGTCCGATTCGGGCGCCCGCCCACAATGATAAGGGCGGCCGCCCTTATTACTCCGAGCGGGCGGCCTTATAGGTGTGGGCGGCCGCTGAATCCCGAGTTTTATTCAGTCAGTCTTACGTGGCTCAAGCGAAATAAACACAGGGGTAATCTTGAATCAATAACTCGACATCTTTGTATCAGATGATACGCTTAACGCCCTATCATCTGCAATTATACAAATAAATTAGGAGAAAACCGATAGATGAGATACAAATCTTCTGTTTTTATGAACTTTTTAGTAATTTCGCAAGATGAAACACCGACATCATTCCTTCTATCAGTTCATGTTGATAGGAGAAATGATGGCTTAAACTCATCTGCAGCAGAATACTATCTCTAACAAACCTGAGCCAGCAAACAAATCGATTACACTATCGGGCAGTTTTTACCAAGAAAAGACGTAGAATCCGATAAAAAGTTGTATCTTTGTCGGCAAATAACTAAATATTACCTAGCATATGGATACGCATGCTTAAAGTATGGGTGGAAGCAAGCTAAAATCTGGCTGAGCGATAGCTGAGGTCGGATAATAGAAGAAATAAGATGTAATACGGAACGGAAGAAAAAAGATATAGAAAAATAAAGAATACGAGATATGACGGAAAAGATTATTGACACAAAAGCTATTGAACAGGTTAGTGACAACCTGTTTCAAGGCGTGGCTGAAATCATCGATGATGCCAGGCAGAGAGTTGTAGTATATGTTAACAAGCATGCCAATATGATGTTCTGGCAGATTGGCCATTTTATCAACGAGGACCTGGGCTACAAGCAGTATTCTTCTTATGGCGATAAGATTCTTGCGACACTGTCGCAAAGATTGACGGCCCGCTATGGCAAAGGATATACTTACTCTGCTGTTACGAGAATGATGAAAGTGGCCCGACTCTACCCTGAAGAGGAGATATTTGCAACGCTGTCGCAAACATTGACATGGAGCCATTTCCTTGAACTTGTAACCATTGAAGATGGCACCAAGCGCTTGTTCTATCAACAGATGGGTATCGCTGAGCATTGGAGTGTAAGACAATTACGAGACAAGCAAGATGCAATGACATATGAGCGTTCGCTGATTGCTGTTAAGCCTGAGGATGAGATTGTAAGGACATTGGAAAAAATTAGTCCCACGCACATGGAGCCTGATGCTGTGCTACGTAATTCCTATGTGCTGGACTTCCTGGGGCTAAGCGGCTATTATACAGAAGAAGAGTTGGAGGACGCCATTGCCAGGCAGTTGGAGGAATTCATTCTGGAACTGGGACAAGGCTTCGCATTTCTCGAACGCCAAAAGCGCTTTACCATTGACGGAACGGATTATAAACTCGACTTGCTTTTCTACCACAGGAAGCTAAAATGTCTTGTGGCCATCGATTTGAAACTGGGGAAATTCAAACCACAATACAAGGGTCAGATGGAATTGTACCTCAAGTATATGCAAAAATATGACATGCAGCCAGACGAGAATCCACCTATCGGGCTGCTGTTGTGCAGTGAGGGTAATACCGAGCATATTGAACTGATGATGCTGAATGAGGACCGTATCAAGGTGGCGCAGTATCTTACTTGTCTGCCTGACAAGCAATGGTTTGTTGATAAACTGAACCGTTCCATACTCATAGCGAAGGAGTACAAGAACCAAAACGAGGATGGAAGAAGACAAGATGTGGCTCACGCAAATACAGATGTGCGAACTTTACCAAACAAGCAAATCGAACCGCACCATCATTCCCGCCATCACAGGAAGGGCCAATGAAGCCGACCCGACATACACCACATCGATGATTGTCTTCGGCATCACGGCCCTCGGAGCCCTTGTCGTGGCCCTCGCCATGCTCCACATTGACAGGAAGCAGGGCTACGGGCTGCAAAGGCCTAACATCAGAGGCTAACCGCCAGGCGGTCAGTCTTTCTTATAGCACTCAAAGATTCTGTTCACCGTCTCGCGCTCCAGCTTAGGAGTGACAAGGCTGGAGAGCCACACCACGGGGAAGCCTCCCAGCATGGCAATGGCACCGCAGTTGATGGGGTTGATGGGGTTTCCCAGCATCATGTTCACCACCGTCAGTCCCACGCCCCACACGAAGCAGGCCCAGACGCTGAGGCGCGTCACGCCCCGCCAGTAGAGGCCCATCATGAACGGAGCGAGGAAGGCTCCGGCCAAGGCTCCCCAGGAGATGCCCATGAGCTGGGCAATGAACGTGGGCGGGTTCAGCGCTATGAGCAGCGAGATGGCAATGAAGAACATGATGAGCACGCGCATCACCACCACCTTTCGGCGTTCTATCTTCTCGGCCACGATGTCGTCGATGGCGCCTTCTTCCACCTCGCCTGGCAGCGACTTCTTGTCGCGATAGATGAGGTCGAGGGTCATCGTGCTCGACGAGGTGAGCACCAGCGAGGCCAGCGTAGACATCGATGCCGACAGCACCAGCAGCACCACCAGGGCGATGAGCACATCGGGCAGGGTGACCAGCATGGCGGGCACGATGCTGTCGAAGGCTATCTTTCCATTGGCCATCACGGGTTCATAGAGGCGGCCGAAGCCTCCCAGGAAGTAGCAGCCGCCGGCCACCACGAGGGCGAAGACCGTCGAGATGATGGTGCCGCGACGGATGGCACTCTCATCGGTGATGCTATAGAACTTGCCCACCATCTGCGGCAGGCCCCAGGTGCCTAACGAGGTGAGGATGACCACGCCCAGGAGGCCCCACGGGTCGGGACCGAAGAGCGAGGCGAAGACGCCCGTTCCGTCGGTTGCGTTGCCAACGGAACTTGCTGGACTGTCGGCGGGAATGGAGGCCAGCTTCTCAACGGCGGCCGAGAGTCCTCCCTGGCTGGCCAGCACGGCGGCAATGACGGCCACGATGCCGAACAGCATGATGATGCCCTGAATGAAATCGTTCATGGCCGTGGCCTTATAGCCGCCGAGGATGACATAGACGGCCGTGAGGATGGCCATGATGATGACGCAATACTCGTATGGAATGCCGAAGCCCATCTCGAAAAGCGTGGAGATGCCTTTATAGACGCCTGCGGTATAGGGAATGAGGAAGACGAAAGCGATGACCGATGCCGCCACACGCAGCCCCTGATCCTGGAAACGAGTACCGAAGAAGTCGGGCATGGTGCGGCTTTCGATGTGCTGCGTCATCAGCTTTGTGCGCCGGCCCAGCACAAGCCAGGCCAGCAGCGAGCCAATGACGGCATTGCCAATGCCTATCCACGTGCTGGAAAGTCCATATTTCCAGCCAAACTGCCCGGCGTAGCCCACGAAGACCACGGCCGAGAAATAGCTCGTGCCATAGGCAAAGGCCGTCAGCCATGGGCCCACGGCGCGACCGCCCAACACGAAACCGTCAACACTGCTGGCCTGCTTACGGGTGTAGACACCCACGCCAATCATCACGGCCAGGAAGATGATGGTAAGAAGAACTTTGATAACCATAGCTGTAAACGCTTTTATTTTGCCCAGTCGAAGCGCACCTGCATCTGTGCCATGATGGCGTGGCAGGCCGTGTGATGGAAGCCGCCGGCCAGGGCAGCGTTCTTATAGACGTACTGAAGCTGGAAACGGTTTTTCTTGAAGAACCACCACTGCACGCCGAAGATGGCTTTATGCTGGTCGTAGTCCAAGTCGGTGTTGAAGTTGAAATAGTCGTAGCTGCCCACCAGGTCTACGCCCTTGCCCAGGGGCACGTTGCCCGTCAGGTAAGCGCCTCGGCTGGTGGTGTTCTTGTCCTTGCCCTCCAGATATTCACCATGAAGGTTCAGCGCAGCCGATTTATAGTCGAAGCCCACCGTCCAGCGGTTGCGCTTGTAGTTCTCGCCAGGCGTGATGTCGGGAATGTAGGGCGATGCCGCCACGGCGTGGCCTCGGCCTATTTGGCCCGTAGCCACCAGGTTCAGTCCCTTCACGGGGCGATATTCCAGGCGGCCGATGAAGTCCTTCTCGGCGTTCTGGTCTTTGCGGTTGATGCCCTGTCCGTTCATCACGTCAATCTCGTAGCGCAGCTTCTGGTCGTTGGTCTCGCCAAAGACCGCCAGGCCGAGGTCGCGGCCATACTGCACGCCCAGCAGCGGGTCGCTGCCGCAGCCTGTCAGGTAGGTCACGCCCTCTGAATAGACGTCGATGGCCTCCATGGACGTGGGCGAAAGTGGATTTTCGTAGGAGAGACCGTTTTTAAACTGTCCCAGGCGAACGGTCAGCGCCTTGTTTTTGCTGAAGCGATAGTCCATGTAGTATTCTTGTACCACGCTGCTGAAATCGTGCATGAACAAGAACGACACACGGTCGGTGATTTGTGCGTTGGCCCAGAACAGCGTGCGCTTCAGCTCGAAGGTATTCACGTCCTTCGCGTCGCTGTGAGTGTAGTTCAGCCCGCCCTGTGCATAGCCGTGCAGCTGGATGCGGTCGGCCACGTCCTTCAGCCAATCATTACCCGAGGAATTTTCCCGTTGCCCCATGGCGGCAACGCTACTGAACACTGCCAGCGTCACTGCCAGTGTTCTCGAAATGCAAGTTTTACGTTTCATTATGTCATAAAATTAAAATGAATTTAGTTCTTGCGGCGGCAAAGGTAATAAGAAAGTGACAAAAAGCCAAAGAAAAATGCTGAATTCTTTCACCATACGGATTTTTCTTGCTATCTTTGCAGCCGAGAACTGAACAGGCTAAGAAAAAGAATGGCATATCAGGAGACTCGACGAAGACGCTTTTCCGCCCGTTTGCTATTGGCAGTGTTTCTGCCAATGCTACTGCTGTCGTCGCTCCACATCCACGAGCAGAACCTGGCCGGCGCTGACCGCTGCACCGAGTGCGTGGAGCACCACTGCGGCGGCCACTTCACCCAGCTGACGGTGCACCAGCACGACTGCGTGCTCTGCCAGTTCGTCAGCCTGCCCTTCCTTTGGGCTGCCAGCGTCGCCGTTGTTTTCTTTGCCCCCAAGGTTGTTGCTTGCCGCGAGCAGGGAGTATGGGCCTGCCCCATGGTTTGTGTGGGCAACAGCGCCTCGCGTGCCCCACCCCATACATTCTGACTGAGAGCGCAATCACCACCTTTCTTTTATTATAAACCAGATTCAGAATGAAACAACTATATTTTATTCTGTCATTGCTGTGCATGAGCATGGCACTGACAGCCGCCCCACTGACCGATGCGGCCACGCTACGGGGGCGAGTGACCGACGCCGCCAGCGGCGAGCCCGTCATGGGTGCCAGCATCTACCTGCCCCAGCTGAAGCAGGGCACCGTCAGCAACGCCCAGGGCGAATATCTGCTGACCAATATTCCCGCCACGCGCACCACCGTTCAGGTGAGCTACGTGGGCCATCAGACCATTATCGAAACCATTGACCTGCGCACCACACGCGAGAAGAACTTCCAGCTGCACGAGAACAACGCCATGCTGAGCGAGGTGGTGGTGAGCGGCCTGACGGGCAGCTCGCTCATTGCCCGTTCGCCTTCGCCCGTGAGCGTGGTCACTCCTCGCGAGCTACAGGAGACGGCCTCGACCAACATCATCGACGCCGTGGCCCATCAGCCCGGCGTGAGCCAGCTCACCACGGGCAGCGGCATCTCGAAGCCCATTATCCGAGGCCTGGGCTACAACCGCATCGTCGTGGTCAACGATGGCATCCGCCAGGAGGGCCAGCAATGGGGCGACGAGCACGGCATAGAGATTGACCCCCAGGCCGTACACTCGGTCGAGATTCTGAAAGGCCCCGCCTCGCTACTCTATGGCAGCGACGCCATGGCCGGCGTGCTGGTGATGCACGAGGACCCCATCATGCCCCAGGGCAAGATGAAGGCCACCGTGGGCGGCGAGTACCAATCGAACCAGCACCTCTACGACTACACGGCCAACTTCGCCGGCAACCGTGGCGGCGTGGTGTGGAACTGGCGTTGGAGCGAGAAGGATGCCGACGAGATGAAGAACCGCCGCGACGGCCGCGTACCGGGCTCGCAGTTCCACGAGCAGGCGCTCACCAGCATGCTGGGCACCAATCAGGCCTGGGGCTACAGCCACCTGAAGCTCTCGGCCTACCACCTCAAGCCCGGCCTGGTCACGGGCGAACGCCACGACGGCGTGCTGGAGCCTTCGGAGGCTTTCCAGAAAATCTATCACTACAAGGTGGCACTTGACAACTCCTTCCTCATAGGCAACGGCACGCTGAAGGCCCTCGTGGGCTATCAGCAGAACCGCCGCAAGGAGTTTGGCCACCACCACGGCCACGACGAGCACGAGCATGAAGGCGAACTGGAACACGACCACGACGGCGACGAGGACGAAGCCCACGAGCATGAAGACGAGCACGACGCCGACACGCCGGGGCTGGACTTCCGCCTGCACACGGTGAACTACACGGTGAACTACCAGTGGTCGTCAGCCAGCAACTGGAGCTACGCCGCCGGCGTGGCGGGCATGTGGCAGCACTCCGAGAACCTGGGCCACGAATATCTCATTCCCTCCTACAGCCTCATCGATGCCGGCGCCTTCGCCTCGGCCACCTGGGAGCTGGAGCGGCTGACGCTGAGCGGCGGCCTGCGCCTGGACCATCGCCATTTGCACAGCTATGAGCTGACCGACAACGGCCAGCTGTGTTTCACCGGCTTCAGCCGCAACTTCAACGGCTTCACCGGCAGCCTGGGGGCCATCTACAACCTCAGCAGCCACACCAACCTGCGCCTCAACCTGTCGAGAGGTTTCCGTGCACCAAACCTCAGCGAGCTGGGCAGCAACGGCCAGCACGAGGGCACCTTCCGCTACGAGCTGGGCAACCACCAGCTGGATCCGGAATACAGCTGGCAGGCCGACCTGGGCATCGACTTCAGCTCGGAAATCATCTCGGCCCAGCTGGCGCTCTTTGCCAACGACATCACGAACTACATCTTCCTGCAACGGCTGGGCTCCGACACCGACCGCTACCAGTATCAGGCTGGCCATGCCCGCCTGTGGGGCGGCGAGGCCCTGCTCGACATCCACCCCGTGGAGCCGCTGCATTTCGAGAACACCTTTTCACTTGTCAATGCCCGCCAGCTGCACCAGCCGGACGACGCCCGCTACCTGCCCTTCACGCCCGCTCCCCGCTGGACCAGCGACCTGCGCTACGACATCATCCGCGACGGCCAGCAATGGCTGAACAACACCTACGTCAGCGCGGGGCTGGAGTGCTACCTGCGCCAGAGCCATGTTCACACGGCCAACCAGACCGAGACGGCCACGCCCTCCTACACGCTGTTCAACCTTGCGGCAGGAACGGACATCCAGCATCGCGGCCGTAGGCTCTGCTCGCTGTTCATCACCGCCCAGAACCTTTTCGACCGCGCCTACACCTCGCACCTCAGCCGCCTGAAGTATGCCGAGGGCGGGCCCATCTGCAACATGGGGCGCAACGTCAGCGTGAAGCTGGTGGTTCCCATCGTGCTCTGATCAGCCCACGTTTTCATGGGGAGGCTTCCCATGAAAAAATCTCACGTGAGAAATTTTCACGGGAAGGCCTCCCAGAAAAATTTCTCACGTGAGATTTTTTCACGCCGTGGCGCGACAGGTTTCTATCGCTGCAGGATAAGCCCGCCGTTGGGCTGTATTTCCACTTTTGCCTTGCCCTTCTTGTCAACCTTCAAGGTGCTGAGCGTGGGCTGGCCCGTCTTGCGGTCGTCAACGTAGTATTTCAGCTGCGTGCCGGCAGGGAAGATGCCAACGAGGTCGAGCGTGAGCTTCAGCGGCTCTTTGAGTGCGCTGAGGCCTGCCACGTACCAGTCGTCGCCGTGGCGGCGGGCCAGGACGACGTAGCGGCCGGGATAGCCGTCGATGAAGCGGGTCTCGTCCCAAGTGGTGGGCAGCGCCTTCAGCCATTCCACCTCAAAGGGCGGCAGCTCGTTCTCCGTCAGGTTGTTGGGCTGCATGGCCACACACTGCACGGCAGCCTGCATGGTGATGCCGCTGGCCATCTCGAAGATGTCGGTGGTCTTGCGGGTGTGGCGGCTCTTGTTGTCCTTCGACAGGTATTTGTTCATGATGATGCCGCCCCAGTCCATCGAGGCCGACGCGTTGCGGCAGAAGGGGTGCATGGTCAGGTCGAAGGGCTGGCGCTTGGCAGCATCCTCGCCGAAGAACACGTTCTCCGAGGCCAGTACGGCTTCTGACGACACGTAGTTGGGATACATCCGTTCCCAGCCGCGTGGCAGGGTGCAGCCGTGGAAGATGCAGAGCAGGCCGTAGCGGTTGGCGTCGTAGAGAATGTCCTCGTAGAGCTTCATCGTCTCCTGCTTGTCGCCGCCGAAGAAATCGACCTTGATGCCCTTCACGCCTATCGACTTGAGCCATGCCATCTCGCGGTCGCGGGCCATGGCGGTGTTCATGCACTGGCGCGGCGTCTGCGGGGCGTCGTTCTCAAAGCCGTTGCTGTTGTACCACAGCATCAGGCTGACGCCCTTCTGCTGAGCATATTTCGAGAGCTGGGCCATGCGCTCGCGACCAATGTTGTTGTCCCACCAGTTGTCCACGAGGCACAGCTCGTAGCCCATGCTCGATGCCAAGTCGATGAACTTCACCTGGTCGTCGTAGTTGATGCTGTTGTCCTGCCAGATGAGCCAGCTCCAGGTGTAGCGGCCGTAGGGATTGACGCTGGCCAGCTGGGGGTTGAGCTGGTAGAGGGGCTCCACCACGTCGTACTGCACGGTGGTTTCAACAATGGGCTTCAGCGTCTCGCCCACGGTGATGGTGCGCCAGGGTGTCTCGCCGGGCAGGGCAATGCCGGGGGCCACCGAGCCCACGCCGTTGTTCTCGCCCTCCATGGGGTAAGCGATCTGATAGGAAGCCCCCCCTACGGCCCCCAAGGGGGCTTCTATAGATTTGCAGTCGGAGAGGCGGCTACCGCAATAGGCACTGCTGACGCCGGTTTCAGAGATGAGCACCCATCCGCCGTGCTCGGCATTTGCAGTTCCCCTTCCTTGGGAGGGGGTTGGGGGAAGGCCGAACAGACAGGGAAAGGTGAATCCATGGCCATACTGCGAGCGCTGGGTCATGGGGGCGTCGGCCTGATAGACCTCCTCGTAGCTGGGCTTCGTGCGCTCCCAGCCAATCATCGGGTCGCTCTGCGGCGTGAGGAAGGTGGTGGTGCCTTCGGGCAGGCTGAAGCTGGTTTGCTCTGAGAGGATGACGGCACTCTTGGGATTGTCGCCTCGCTGGCGGGGAATGAGGTAGCGGAAGGCCACGTCGTGGTCGCCCACACTGAACTGCATGCTCATCTTCTGCTTCTGCCCGTTCTCGAAGTCCACGGTCAGCAGGGTGGCCACATAGTGCACATGGCTCTGCTTGGCCTGGCGCATCTCGTAGCATTTATCCACCTGTTCGGCCTTCGTACCCGTAATCTTCAGGCCTTGGGTGAAGTCGCCGAAGTTGGCCTTGAAGCCCAGTGCCGACGGCAGCATCACCTGCCGGCCGTCGAAGGTCACGGCATAGGTGGGCCGTCCGCCCTCGTCGGTCACGGCCACTACCAGTTTTCCACTTGGCGAGGCCACCTGAGCCTCGCGCCCCAGCATTGATGCGGGCAGAGAAGTGAGCAGTGCCAGCATCAGCATCACAGTTTTTTTCATACGTTTTTTACGCTTAAATAGTTTCTGACGGCAAAATTACGAAAAATTTCCGCATTTTGTTGCGATATTGTCAGAAAATTTATACCTTTGTCTTCGTAAATTATTTTTCAACGCACAAAATGACATCATTTAAGGTATGAAGAAAGCACTCAGCATCTTTTTCTTTTTAGTGGCAGCGGCCACCAGTTTCAACGCTCATGGCCAGACGGTGACCGACGATGACATCTGGCGCGAGGTGGGCCTCAGCGAGGTGGACTTCCAGAAGTCAAAGAACTACTGCCTGCGCATCTATGGTTACTATCGCTTTGAGGACGACGGCGTAAGCTACTTCAAAGACCGCGAATTGAAACTTTATCGCGTGGACGAAGGCATCGTAGAGCTGGATGTCCGCTACAGCAAAGACGAGGATGACGGAGCTAAGGTCATCAAAGCCCGCAACCTGGTGCACCCCGAGAAGAAAGGCAGCTACATGGACTTCTACGAGCTGAAGCCCTACACCTTCCTGGAAAAGGCCCGAAGAGTGCCCAAGGTGTTCACCATTAAAAACAGCGGCGATACCACTGTCGTCTACTCAAAGAACGGGCAGGAGGGCTACGCCGTGAGGGACGCCAAGCGCAAGGAGCTGCGCATGAGCTACAATGCGCTGGCCCCCGACACCGCCCTTACCCTCAACGTCCTACTCGTCAAGGGTCACGTCAACCGGGCCCATGCTGAAGCAACCTACCGCTCCGAGGACGAGGACGTGCTTTATGTTCCGCAAGGCGACTTGAAGCACATCGTCTTTGAAGGCGACTTGGACATCAGCCTCTTTGGCAAAACCGTGCGTGACGTCTTCCATGAGCGCACCGAGTTCTACGTTGACAGCGTGGTTTATCTGACCAAGGACGAATACAAGGCAGCCAACCGCACACCCCTGAAAGAGCGCGCCAAGCGCTATGTGGACATGGACATCGACCAGCTGAAAAAGAAGCTGGGCGTGCCCCCGCTCTCGGCTGAAGTGCAGAACCGCATTGAGGCCCAGCGCGACTGGGAAGAGCAGCTTGAACAATGGATGGAGACCGAGAAAAAGAAAGTAGAGACAAGATAATAATCATCATTAACAAATAAAACTATGAACAGAACAAAGAAAACCGTTGCAGCCATTCTTTTCGGATGCCTCGCAACATCTGCCTCGGCCGTGGAGGCGCAGGACACGCTGGTGATTGAAGAAGCCAACAAGGTGAAGATTGAGACCCGCGACACCGTGCAGCGCATCGTCATCAGCGGCATGAAGAACGACCCGGAGTTTCACTACGTGCAGCGCATCAGCATTCCCGACTCGTCGGCCGTGCGCCGCAGCATAGTGAGCGTGCGCGACTTCAACAAGACCAACATCTTGAAGAAAAAGAACGAGAACAGCAAGTGGGACACCTCGGGCCGGCTGAGCCTTGGACTGAACACCATGGTCGACGCGCCCGACGACTACGACTTCAAGCTCTGGCCCGCCCTTGAGATTGGCATTGGCATGAACCACAACTGGCATCCCTTCGGCAAGCAGAACGAATGGAGCATAGGATGGGGCATCAACTGGCACCACTACTGCCTCGACGACGACAAATACTTCACCAAGGATGCACAGAACATGATAACGCTGACGCCCTACCCCGCCGGCCCCGAAGACCGTCGCACCTCGATGAACACCTTCAGCCTGCAGCTGCCGCTGGGCTACACCCACTATTTCGACAAGAAGCACAAATGGTCGCTGGGCCTGGGCGTCATTGTCAACTGGAACGTCTACGGCAAGGCCAACCGCAACTACACGCTGAACGACGAGGACTACGACATCGGCACGCGCCACATTGGCCAGATGCCCTTCACCTTCGACGGCGTCATCTATGTCGACGTGCCCTATCTGCCCAAGCTCTACTGCAAATACAGCCCCTCGAAGTTCTTCCGCGAAAGCCGTGGCCCCGAGATGCACCAGCTCAGCTTCGGCATCTGCTTAGAATAAGGAACACCGACCACCAATAGCTGAAGACCATGAACGCGAAAAAAACATTTGCAGGCCTGGCTTTGCTTTGCGCCACCACCGGCATGCAAGCGGGCGACGGCGCCGTGCAGCTGCGCCGCAACCAGGTGGGCTACGGCCCCCAGCAGGAGAAAATCATTGTTGTTGAGGGCACCAACCCCAAGGGAAAGCTGCGGCTGACGGCGCCCGATGGACGGGTGAGCAAGCCGAAGACGGTGCGCAAGGCCGTTTCGCCCTGGTCGGGCAAGACGCGCTACGTGGTGGACCTGGGCCAGCTCACGGAAGTGGGCCAATATCAGCTCAGCCTGGGCAAGGAAAAATGCACAGTGAGCGTGGCCGAGCATCCGCTGCGCGAGGTGTCGAAGGCTTCGCTGCGCCTGTTCTACCTCATCCGCTCGGGCGTGCCCATCAGCATGGGCGGCGACTACAACCGACCCCTGGGCCATGCCGACACGAAGGTGCTGGTTCACCCCTCGGCCGCCTCGCCCCTGCGCCCCGCCGGAACGGTCATCAGCTCGCCTCTGGGCTGGTATGACGCGGGCGACTATAATAAATATGTGGTCAACTCGGCCTTCAGCATCGGCCTGATGCTGGCCGCCTACGAGCAGCAGCCCCAATACTTTGCCGCCCTGAACACCAACATACCCGAGAGCCAGAACCAGACGCCCGACCTGCTCGACGAGATGATGTTCAACCTTGCATGGCTCTTCACCATGCAGGATCCCTACGACGGCGGCGTCTACCACAAGCTGACCACGCCCAACTTCGAGGGCTTCATCATGCCCACAGCGTGCAAGCAGCCGCGCTATGTGGTGGCCAAGAGCGTCACCGCCACGCTCGACTTTGCAGCCGTGATGGCCGATGCCGCCCGCCTCTTCGAGCCGTTCCAGCAGGACTATCCGGGTTTCTGCGCCCAGGCTGCTGCCGTGGCCGAAAGGGCCTACCAGTGGGCCAAGGCCAACCCCACGGCCTTCTACCGCCAGGAGCGGCTGAAGGACCCAGCCGTGAGCACCGGAACGTATGGCGACATGAACGCCCGCGACGAGTTCTTCTGGGCCGCATCAGCCCTCTACCGCCTGACGGGCAAGCAGACCTATCTTGACGATGCCCTCCAGCACCAGCCCAAGGCCTTCACCGCCCCCACCTGGGGCAACGTGGCCTCATTAGGAGCCTACGAGTGGCTGGCCGCCAAGGACGGCGCCGCCCTGTTCCAGCCCATGAAGGAGCAGCTCATGGCCTATTGCGACGATCTGGTGAAGAAGGCTGAAGGCTCCTGCTTCCAGTCGCCCTTCGGCAACAACGCCCGCGACTTTGGTTGGGGCTGCCTGGCCGAAAACTGCTGCTGTCCAGCCATGGCCCTGCTCTATGCCGACCAGCTCCTGGGCACGCAGAAGTATCGTCCCTACGCGCTGCAGAACGCCGACTACCTGTTGGGCCGCAACGCCACGGGCTATTGCTTCGTGACGGGCTTCGGCGACCAAAGCCCCATGCAGCCTCACCACCGCCCGTCGGCTGCCGACGGCATCGATGCTCCCTTCCCGGGCATGCTCGTGGGCGGGCCGAACCCTGGCCAGCAGGACAAGAACGACGGCCAGTTCAGCTATCCCTCGAACCAGCCAGACGAGTCGTACATCGACCACAGTGCCAGCTACGCCTCGAACGAGATTGCCATCAACTGGAACGCCTCGCTCGTAGCGCTGTTCTGCTGGCTCGACGCCACGGAATGATGGTTGCTGGCAGCTGGTTTTAACCAAAAGTCGTTGAGCTTTTTTCAAGGCTCAACGACTTTTTTTAATGATAATCCGTATGTACCCGATAGATGGCCTGCGCTCGAAAAAGTGCACTGGATAATTACTAAATATTCAACAAAGATTTAAAGATTTTAAAGATTCCATGCGGACCGGAGCGCAATACACATCGCGTTAGCCCATCTTTTAAATCTTTTAATCTTTGTAAAATAGTACCCAGCCCAATGTATCGTCCCTTGGGGTACTGTCGGATAATTGCGGATAATCATACTTTTTTTCTGGGAGGCCTCCGCAGAAAAAAATCTCACGTGAGATTTTTTCACGGGAAGGCCTCCCAGAAAATTTTCTCACGTGAGATTTTTTCACGGGAAGCCTCCGCAGAAAATTTTCACGCTCAAATTAGTGAAAATCTCGGGTTCAATTCGTTTTATCAACACAGAGACACAGAGGTACAGAGGTTGTACGTCTTGAGAAAAAAAACTCTGTGTCTCTGTATCTCTGTGTTTAGATCGTCATACAAAGACCCCACCCAAAAAGTGCAGTAGCCGCTAAGCAATTCCCTTGACAACGAAACAAATGCCGTGATCGACGCTGCGGTCGCGCTCGACATCATAGCCCAGACAGCGGGCCAGCTTGCGAGCCAAGGGCAGACCAAGACCCATGCCGGGCTGGCTGTTGTCGATGCGCCAGAAGGGCAGGAAAAGCTGCTCGTCATCGACATCGGCGGGCAAGGAGCCTTCGTTGGCCACGGCCACGGTGTACGTACCGTCAGCCTCCTGTCGGCAACTGACGTCGATGCTGGTGCCACTGCCGTGCTTGTCGGCATTCGAGAGCAGGCAGTTGATGATGGTCTGGAAGGGACGCTGACTGGTGAGGATGACCACGTCGTCGGCCACGCTGGTGGTGAACTGCTTTTGCAGCGAGAGGTTGCGCAAGCCATAGTCGCCCAGCGTAGACTGCGCCAGCTCGTTCAGGCCCACGGAGTCGGTCATGGGGAAAGTGGTGTCGGCATCGGTGACGCTGAAGAAGAGGAACTCGTGAGTAGCCTCGGCCACCTGGCTGGCGCAGGAGGCAATCTCCTTGCGCATCTGCATCAGCTCGTCGGGCGCTATCAGGTGGTCCTTGTCCTCGGCTATCATCTCGGCCATGCCAATGAGAGCATTCAGCGGCGAGCGCAAGGCCCCTTCGTAGAGGCGCTGCCGCCTGCCGTCCACATCGTCGGTTTCGTGCATATAGGAGGCGAGCACCGGCGCAATGAGGGCTTCCACGCTCTTGGCAGCGGCCACGATATCAGGATAGGACTTGTCGTTCTGGGCATCAGTGAGCGTGAAGTTGGGGTTGTTGAAGATGCGGGCATAGCCACGCAGCACGTTCACCGGCGACTTCAGGCGGTCGTCCATCGACATGACGAAGGCGCGGCGGATGGCCTGGGCGGCACGCGTCTGCTGGCGCGACTCTTCGAGCAGCTTGTACTGATGTATCAGCTCGCGGTGCTTGCGGTGGCGATAGATGAGCACGGCCACCAGCAAGGCCAGCAGGATCATGGTGGCCAGCGCCAGTATGGCAATGTTCTTCACGCGGCTGCGGCTGCGTTCCTTTTCCATCTCCAGCACCTCGATGTCGTGTACCAGGCCTTCGATGTCTTCCTCCAGCACCTCGTTGCGCTTAGCCTGGTCGATGCTGTCGCGGCGAAGCACCTCCCGGTAGGCACGCTGCCAGTCGCCCATATAGGCGTAGACCGTAGTACGCTGATGGGAAGCGCTTGTCTCGGCGCCCAGGCTGTCGCACCAGGCCAGCGCGCCCTCATAGTCGCCCTGGCGCAGGCAGCGATAGACCATCACATTGTTATAGTTGGTGGAGCCGACGTAGTCGGGATGCAGGGTCAGCAGGCTGTCGTACTGGCGGTAACTGTCGTCGAAGGCCTCCATGTCGCCGCGCTCGAAATGGATGAGGCAGCGATAGCTGAGCGCGCCGCTCTGAGCCCTCACGTTATCTGACGAGACGGGTAGGCTGTCCAGATAGGCCAGTGCACGGTCGGGATCGGTGTTGCTCAGGGCAAGGGTCAGCAGAAAATAGATGTTGGCCTGAGCCAGCTTGTTGTTAACGGTGTCGATGGCCTGCAGGGCCTTCATGAAGTAGCGCTCACCCATCTGGTGGTGGCCACGTTTCACGTAGTAGAGGCCCAGGCCCTGATGGGGAATGTAGGCGTACTGGCTCATGCCGCGCTGCTGAATGTCGTCGGTGATGCGGCCAATCTCGGTGTAGCTGCGATAGAAATGGTCGTTGTTTATCTGGTATACAACCTTGTTCAGCCAAACATTGTAGAACCTGGCCCAGTCTTTCTTCTCGGCCAGATAGTCCATATACTCCTGCTCAGCCTGATAGAAAGCTTCTTCGTCGTCGCCATCCTCCAACTCGTAGATGCGTGCGATGAAATCCAGCTCCTCATCCGAAAGCTGCTGCTGAGCTAAAGCCGGAGCTCCTACTAATATAAAAAGGAATAGCAGGAATTTCTTCATCTTTTACCTTAAAAAATTACAATTAGGTTACAAAATTACAAAAAAAAGTTTTAATTTACAAGCTTTTTCGTTCTTTTTTTTGTAATTCAGCATAAAAAAATAACACGGACTATCATTTCAGATAGTCCGTGCGGTCAGAACCGAGGTAGAAGCCTGGCTCAGGCGGTTGGTTGTAGCCAGCGTTCTGATAGGCCACGCTGAGCCGGTAGGGCACGTCCTGCATCAGGCAGTTGATGCGGTACTCGGTAGGGATGGTGGTGGTGTAGATGCGCAGCTCGGTTGACTCGCGGTCGCGGGCAATGACCTCCTCGCGCCAGTCGCCCAGCATGTCGGCCTGCAGGCAGGGGTTCGACTTCGAGCCGTTGTTGAACACGGCACCATCGAATTTCTGCACGTCCACCACGGCCTTGTTCGTCCAGTCGTACTTGCTCACGGTGGCGCGGTCGAGCAGCTCGCGCAGCAGGTCGCCGTCCCACCAGATGCCGAAGTTGATGCTCAGGTGGCGGCCGCCCATGCGCAGCGTCT
This sequence comes from Prevotella sp., assembly GCA_017400455.1. GTDB lineage: Bacteria > Bacteroidota > Bacteroidia > Bacteroidales > Bacteroidaceae > Prevotella. The sequence goes on from JAFPTC010000025.1 coordinate 22,668, forward strand.
GCTGATGCTGCGGGTCGTCGGCGTCTTGCAGCAGGTTGAGCACCTCGCCCTTGATGTTGCGGATGCCATGGCTGTCGCTGCTCCACATCTCCAGGCCGGGATTGGTGGGGTCTATGTCGGCGGCCATGCAGCGGCCCACGTCGCTCTTCGAGGGAATCTGGAAGATGACCTTGCCCGTGGCGGCGTCGCGGAAGTCGCTGCCATCGCGCCGGTTCTCATGGCAGTCCCACACCTGCAGGCGGTCGCTCTCGGGGTCGAAAGCCATCAGGTGCATGGCGTCGCCATGGCCCATGCCGGTGTTGTAGAGTCCGCGCCCGTCGTGGTCAACGGCCATTGAGCCGTAGGTTATCTCGTCCAGGCCGTCGCCATCCACATCGGCCACGCGCAGGTTGTGGTTGCCCTGGCCGGCATAGCTTCGCCACTCATCATTGTTGGTGTCGAAGACCCACTGCTGGCTCAGTTCCTTTCCGTCCCAGTTCCAGGCGGCCAGCACCGAGCGGGTGTAGTAGCCTCGGCAGAACACGGCGCTGGGCACCAGGCGCCCGTTGTGCTTGGCTCCGAAATAGCCCACGGCGGCCAGATAGCGGTCGCTTCGGTTGGCGTAGGCATCGCCCCAGTCGCGCAGGTTGCCGCGCTCGGGCACGTAGGGCTTGGTGTCAAGCACTTGGCCCGTCAGGCCGTCGAACACCGAGATATACTCTGGCCCCGTGAGGATGCGGCCCGTCATGGAGCGCTGCCCACGGTTGTAACGGGACCACTCCTCGCGGCGATCGAAGTCGCCCTCTACGCCCTTGTGGCGCCAGTCGGCGGCGGAATCGCCAATCACTTTTCCGCAGGCGTCGCGGGTTCCGTCGGCCGTCTTCACCATCAGCTCGGCGCGGCCGTCGCCGTCCAAGTCGTAGACAATGAAGGGCACGTAGTGGGCGCCGCTGCGGATGTTGCGCCCCAGGTCGATGCGCCAGAGCAGAAGGCCGTTCTGGCGGTAGCAGTCGAATATGGTGGAACCGGTGAAGCCGTCGTGGGCGTTGTCGTGGGCGTTGGACGGATCCCACTTCAGGATAATCTCATACTGGCCGTCGCCATCGACATCGGCCACGGTGGCATCGTTGGCGCTGTAGGAGTAGGTACGCCCGTCGGGCGTGGTACCGTCGGCGGGCTTCTGCAGCTTCACGGGCAGATAGCCTACAGGAGCATCGGAACAAAGGGTGAAGCTGCCGTCGGCCTGGCCTCCTTTCACTTCGTAGACGACGTCACCAGCCAGAGGCTGCTCGTCAACAAAACAGGTGCCTCCCGAAGTGAGGGGCTGGCCGTTCAGTTTCTCGCCGTTGCGATAGACGTCGAAGGGCTGGCCCTTGGCATCGTCGCGCAGCACGCGCCAGCTGACGAAGACCTTCCCGTCGGCCTGACGCACAGCCACCACGCCACGATCGAGCCGCTCCATCGACAGCTGCGTGTGGTCGTAACGAGGCTGAGAAAGGGCTGCCGCAGAACTCAGCAGCAGCCCTAAACAAATGTACTTACATATCTTCATAGGTATCGAGATAGGTGACGTGGGTGACGAGGTACTCATCAACGCCATGCTTGCCGTCAGCACCGCCAATGCCGCTCTTCTTCACGCCAGCGTGGAAGCCCTGAATGGCTTCGAAGTGTTCGCGGTTGATGTAGGTCTCGCCAAACTCCAGCTCGCGGCAGGCCTTCACGGCCACGTTCAGGTCCTTGGTAAAGATGCTGCTGGCCAAGCCGTACTCGCAGTCGTTGGCCATCTCAATGGCTTCGTCAATGGTGGAGAACGTTACCAGCGGAATGACGGGGCCGAAGGTCTCTTCGTGAATGATATCCATGTCCTGGCGGCAGTCGTCCAGCACGGTGGCGGCGTAGAAATAGCCTTTCTCGCCCACTCGGTGACCGCCGCAGAGCAGTTTTGCTCCCTGCTTCAGGGCGCGTTCCACCTTCTCGGTGACGCTTTCCAAGGCGCGAGCCTCCACCAGCGGTCCCATGTCCACGGTTTCGTCGGCGCAGGGGTCGCCCACCTTCACGGCCTTCATCTTCTCTACCAGTATCTTGGTAAAGTCGTCCTTCACCTCCTCCTGCACATACACGCGCTCGGCGTTGTTGCAAATCTGGCCGTTGTTGCCGATACGGCTATCGACAATCCACTGAGCGGCGCGCTCCAGGTCGGCGTCCTTCATGACAATGGCCGGTGCCTTGCCTCCCAGCTCCAAGCTGACCTTGGTAATGTTCTTCGAGGCGGCGGCCATGATGCTCTCGCCGGCACCCACGCTGCCCGTCACGCTGACGATGTCAATCTTGGGGCTTCCGGCCATCTCGTTGCCAATGACGCTGCCCTTGCCAGTAACGATGTTGATCACGCCGGCGGGCAGTCCCACCTCGTCGACCACCTTGGCAAACTCGGTGCAGTTCTCGGGCGTCAGCTGCGAGGGCTTGATGACGATGGTGCAGCCTGCAATCAGGGCGGCGCCAGCCTTACGTGCTATGAGGAAGAAGGGGAAGTTCCAGGGCAGGATGCCTGCCACGACGCCAATGGGCTTCTTCGTCAGCAGGATGGTCTCGTTTGGACGGTCGCTGGGTATAATCTCGCCCTCGATGTGGCGGGCGAACGTTGCCATATACTCAAAGTAGCTGATGGTGGCTCCCACCTCTATCGAGGCCCAGTTGCGCGTCTTTCCCTGCTCGCGCATAATAATCTCGGTGAACTCCTGTTCGCGGGCCTTAATGCCTGCGGCAATTTTCAGCAGATACTGTGCCCGCTCGATGGCGGGTTTCTTGGCCCATGCCTTCTGCGCGGCGCGTGCGGCGTCGAGTGCGCGGTTTACGTCTTCGATGGTTCCTTCAGGCTGACGCGAGATGACTTCCTCGGTCGAGGGGTTCAACACATCAATCCACTTGCCGTTCGAGCTGTCGCAGAACTGGCCGTCAATGTACATTTGAAGATTTTTCATGCTCGTAGTAGTTTTTGGTAGTTAGTAAAATAAAAATATCGAAGGCAAAGATACGAAAAAAAAGCGAAACAGCAATCGTCTGTCTCACTTTTTAGTTTATTTAATAATTAATGGTTGGACTACAGTTTGATGAACACCTTGCGCCGCCAGAGCACATAGCCGATGGCATAGTTGATGGCTACGAAGGTTAGCGCATAGGCCAGCGAGGCCCACTTGTCCCAGGGAATGGCTGAGTGAAGCAGTTCGTAGAGGGCGGAGCTGATGCCGAAGCGTCCGAAGAGGATGGCCAGCAGCTCGCTGCACACGTAGAGGGCCAGCGCGTTCATGCCGAAGATTTGCATACTGCGAAAGAAGCGCGGCATACGGGACTGGACGTCGATGACGTAGGTGAACAGCGCCAGCAGCAGCGAACAGAGTCCGCAGCTGACGAGCACGTAGCTGGGGCTCCAAATGCGTTTGTTCAGCGGCAGGCCGTAGCTCAGCAAATAGCCGCCGACGAGGCAGACGGTTCCCACGACGAAGAGGGCGATGACTTTCTGCTGCATAGCGGGCTTCTCCACCAGTTGCCGGCCGCAGTAGAAGCCCAGCAGCACATGGGCCACGCCGCTGATGGTGCCCACCAGTCCTTCGGGATCAACAGGACTCTTCGTATAGAGATGGTCGGGGCCGAAGAGGCTCAAGTCCACCTGCGCCAGCACGTTCACCGAGGCATCCTCGGCATAGCCGTGGCCCACTAATAATATAATGGTATAGAGCGCCAGCAGGCCCACGATGGTATGGAGCAGATACTTGTGGTTACAGCAGAGGGCGAAGAGCGAGGCCAGCAGATAGCACAGGGCAATGCGTTGCAGCACGGCCCAGATGCGCAGGTGGGCAAAGTCCCAGGGATTGCCCCACACGGCCATGTCTACCCAGTGGATGGCCAGGCCGATGGCAAAGAGCAGCACGGTGCGCTTGAGCACCTTGCGCAGGGTGGACTGCGTGGGCTGGAAGCCTCGCCGCGACATGGACACATACATTGACACGCCCATGATGAACAGGAAGAAGGGGAAGACAAGGTCGCAGGGCGTCATGCCGTTCCACCGCGAGTGCTGCAACATCTCGAACGACTCGCCATAGCCGTTGTTCACCAAAATCATGCCTGCCACGGTGAGTCCGCGCAGCACGTCGAGGGATATGAGACGCTGAGAGGAAGTTGGTTGGTTCATGGTGTTGAAAGGAATGGATTAAAAGGGGTTGGACTTGATGCTGTTGAACTGACGGCGGATGCGCTCCCCACCATCCTTCAGCATATCACTCTTCTCACGGAACTTCTCGGGAATGGCAGTGCCGGTGTAGACATTGCGGAAGACAGGGTGACTAAAGTCTTCTGAGGTATTCTCCTTCGCCATGACCTGCAACAGCCGCTTGCCGTTGAACCAAAGGCGCAGCTCGTAGATGTTGTCCATCTCCTCGCCCACGTAGCGGGAATAGGCGAACATCAGCTGGCCCTTGGCATCGAAGAGATACTCCTCGTAATACTCCCGCGCAGCATAGTTATACTTTGTGGTGGCGAAGCGCAGGTAGTGCTCGGGGTAGATGACGTTCTCCGCCTGTCCGGGCTTCTCGTCGTAGTACATGTAGATGTTTACGTCGTGTGGCCCTGTGGCGGGCAGGTTCTGCTTCACGTGCAGGTTGTAGTATTCGGCGGGCATCTCTTCGTTAGCCATGCGGCGGATGTCTTCCTGCACCTCGCCGTACAGCTGGCGTATGCTCTCCACCGTGTGCTGTGCCGAGGCCGTCATGCCGCCAGCCAGCAGCACGAACAGCGAAACAATTAATCTGTTCATATCATTTTTCATTCTTCATTCTTCATTCTTCATTTAAAAACCTCATCACCCGGCGGGCCATGTCCAAGGCGTCGCCCTCAGGCTCGGCCGTGTAGGGATTCTGCTTCAGCGTCCACGGTTCTTCCATGGCATACCAGTCTATTTTCACTTCCTGAGGCAACGCCATGGCGAAGAGCTCCGACGAGGTTTTGTTGGCATTGGGCCCCGTGGCCAGCAGTTCGGGCTGGGGCCGCTGCCAGGCCTCCATCTGTGCGAGCAGGGAGGCGAAGTAGGCCTTCCAGCGAGGGAAATAAAAATCCTTCAGCAGACCCTGCCACTCCTTGTGGGCATAGTCGCGCAGACCGCCCGTGTCGGCGCAGTAGCGATTGCCCCAAGTGGTTATCTGCACGCGGGCGTTCCATTCATAAAGCTTCCGTTCCTCCGGCGTGGTGCCACAGCTGATGGCCTGCTGCGTCCAATGGCCCAGGCGGAACTCGGAGCGCGTGGCCAACAGCGAATCCTGCAGCAGGAGCATGCGCAGGAAACGGTTGGCATTGCTGCGGAAGCCCTCGACGTTGAAGGCTTTGTAGTCGGCAATGGTGTGCTGATACTGCACGCGAGCCTGGTCGGCCAGCGCCTGACGGACGATGTCCACGAGGTCGTACTCCAGGTTGTTGTTCAGAGGGGCGAGGGTCTCAGCCCCTTTCAGAAAGAGCTGGGCGGCGCTGAGCGTCGACTGCGGGTCGTAGTAGTTCTTCATCTTCGACCAGCTGCTGGCCTGGAAGTTGTTCAGCGAGGGCCGTCCGCAGAAGATGCTCTCGTGAGGGCCCTGCTGGTTGTTGCCCGGCGGGCAGTTGTAGATGCTCTGAGCCAGCAGCTGCCAAGCCTGCTGCAAGGCGGCGTTGTCGGCTCCATAGCGGGCCTTCACATAGTGGCGCAGCCACTCCTCCTTGGTGAACTTCTCGGGTCGCCAGGGCAGCTCGCTCATCAGCTCGAACATCACGGGGTTGTTTTCCGACCCCTCCATGGTGAAGCCGATGCCCTTTCTTAATGAGTAATTAGTAGTGAGTAATGAGTAATTATGATTAGTTGAGTCGCCCAATGATTCCCCGTGGTGCTGGACCCCGCCTTGAGTGTAATCATAATTACTCATTACTAATTGCTCATTACTAATTAAGTAGAAATTGTCGAGCAGCTGGTCCATGCGGCCGTGGAGGCCCACGTTGGCCCCGAAGTTCTGGAGCAGGCAGAAGAGCCACTGGTGCTTGCCGTAGCCCTGCGGACGGTGCCAGATGCTGGGAGCGCCGAACATGGGGCGGCACTCAGAGAAGAGGTCGAGAATGAGCAGGTCGCCCGCCTTCAGGGCGTCGGCCATCTGGGGACGCGGGTTCTCCGTCCATCCCTGCACCACCCACACGGCCCGTGGGTTGGCACGCTTCATGGCGGCCATGAGCTTGCGGCCAGCGGCGGCATAGTCCACCGAGGCATCGTCGGCGCTCTCGTGGAAGGGGTCCATGGAATAGTAGTCGGCGCGTCCGAAGAGGCGCGTCAGCTCCTCATAATAGACGTTGGCTATCTCGTCGAACCGCTCGTCGGTGGGCGAGAGGTTGGCTGGCCGCTGGAAACCGTTCCACAGGCCGGCATCGCTGACGTTTAGCGAGAGCCGCTCCTTGGCGTCGTGGGGCACCATGCCGCAATAGCCCGGCAGCACGGGGTGCATGCCCAGCTGCCTCATGCGGCCGAGGATTTGCTTCTGCAGCTGCTCCTGGCGGGCATACCACGACTGAGGCAGGGGGCCGCCCCACCCCTCCAGGTTGTTCATGGCCCACCAGGCCAGGAAGGCGGGGCCGGCAATGAAACGGCCTATCTCGTCGTCGCTATAGCCCAGGCGCAGCAGCATGTTACGCCAAACGCACTCCTCGCCCACCACGGCCAGCGGCATGTTCACGCCGTGGAGCACCATCCAGTCAATTTCCTGCTGCCAGCGCGGCCAGTCCCAGAAGGCCATGGAGTATGAGAAGGTGCAGTAGTTGAAGTCGTAGCGCAGCGCCAGGTCGGTTTCGTGGCGCTCCTTCTGCTTCACGGGGGGCATCACCTGGGGCAGGCGGACCTTCATCTGGTTCCAGCTGAGGTGTATGCCGGCATGATACTTCAAGTACCAGTTCAGGCCCACGCCAATGCTCACCCACGAGTTGCCCCTCACCACGGGCCGGTTGCCCTGCTGGTCCAGCTCGAAGAAGTCGCGGTCGGCCTTCTTCAGCTCAATCTTGAACTTGCGCGAGGCGCCCTTGTCGATGCGCTCCAGCAGGTCGTCGATGGGGGTGGCCATCAGGGGTAGGGCCACCGCTGCCATCAGTAGGAAAAGGAGTCTTTTCATGTTGCCAATATATTTTTGGTGCAAAGTTACAAATTATTTTGGAAAATGTCGTACCTTTGCACCCCGAAATGAACTATCTGGGCGAACTAATATCCCTTGGCGTGGCCTTTTCGTGGACCATAGCCGCGCTGGCCAGCGAAGTGGGCAGCAAGCGACTGGGCGTTTTTGTGATGAACGTGTGGCGCATGGGCGTCACGCTACTGCTATCGGCCGTGCTGCTGTGGTTGACGATGGGTGCCCCCTACCCCGTGGGCGCCGGCAACGCCACGTGGGGCTGGCTGCTGGCTTCGGGCGTGGTGGGCTATTTCTTTGGCGACTGGTGCCTGTTCAACAGCTACCTGACCATTGGCTCGCGCATGGGCCAGCTGTTCATGACGCTCGCACCCATGTTCACGGCCCTCTCGGCCTGGGTGATGATTGGGCAGACGCTGGCGTGGACGTCGCTGCTGGCCATGACGGTCACGCTGCTGGGCATCGCCATCTCCGTGCTGGGCCAAGACAAGCAGCACCACGTCACGCTGGACCTGCCGCTGAAGGGCATTCTCTACGGCATCGGCGCCGGACTGGGCCAGGGCGTGGGACTGGTGCTCAGCAAGATTGGGCTGGACCACTACACCCAGGACCTGCTCGCGTCGGAGGCCTATTCCTCGCTGGCCACCCAGCAGGAGGCCGTTCTTCCCTTTGCCTCTAACACCATTCGCTGCGTGGCGGGCCTGACCTGCTTCGCCGCATGGCTCATAGCCAGCGGAAACGCCGGACGCATGGTCACCAGCCTGCACGAGCGCAAGGGCCTGGCAGCCATGCTCATAGCCGTTTTCTCGGGGCCCTTCATCGGTGTGGGCTTCTCGCTCATGGCCGTGCAGTACACGGCCGCCGGCATAGCCAGCACCATCATGGCCATGACGCCCATCATCATCCTGCTGCCGTCGAAATGGCTCTTCCATCAGCCCATCACCACGCGCAACGTTTTGGGTGCCGTCATCTCGGTCGTGGGCGTGTCGCTGTTCTTCCTTTTATAGGCCTTTTTCACAGGGGGAGCCTCCCCGTGAAAATTTCTCACGTGAGATTTTTTTCTGGGAGGCCTTCCCGTAAAAATTTCTCACGTGAGATTTTTTTCTGGGAAGCCTCCACGTGAAATTTTCTCACGTGAGAAATTTTCACGGGGCGCCGCCCGCCCGTCAGAACCGGTACTCCACGAAAGCCTCCATGGCCTCGTAGCAGGCCAGGCCGAGGTCGTCGTAGCGGCGGGCCGTGTCGCGATTGCGATCCTCGGCACGCTGCCAGAACAGACGCTCGTCGTTGCCCATGAAGGGGGCACTCTCCATCTGGCTCTGATGGCGGAGGATGGCGTTGCGCTTCTCGCGCAGCTCCTCAGGACTCATGGGCACACACATCTCGATGTCGGCCACGTCCCACTCGGCCCATGCTCCGCGATACATCCACACACGGCAGTCGCTGACCCACGCTGCGCCGGCGCGCCGCTCCTCGTCGATGGCGGCCAGCACAGCGTCGGTACACTTGCGGTGGGTGCCGTGGGGATCGGCCAGGTCGGCTGCCACATAGACCTGATGGGGACGGATGTCGGCCAGCAACTGCTGGACCAGCCGCACGTCGCGCTCGCCCATGGGCAGCTTCTCGATGCGGCCGCTCTCGTAGAAAGGAAGGTCGAGGAAGTGGATGTGCGAGCTGTCGATGCCGTTGTAGGCACAGGCCAGACGGGCCTCACCCCTGCGGATGAGCCCCTTCAGGCGCAGGATGGTGGCATTGTCAAGGTCACCCTCCTGCTTGCTTTTCAGGAAGTGTTTCACGCTCTGGTAGCTGTGCTTGATCACCTCGTCCGAGCCATTGGCGAAAATCTTGTTGAAGCCGTTGATGAAGTGCATGAAGCGGCTCACCTCCTCGTCGCCCACGGCAATGTTTCCGCTCGTCTCGTAGGCAATGTGCACGTCGTGGTGCTGCTGCATCAGTCGGCGGATGGTGCCACCCATGGAGATGACGTCGTCGTCGGGATGGGGCGAGAAGACGACGACGCGCTTGGGAAAGGGCTTGGCGCGCTCGGGGCGCGTAGAGTCGTCCACGTCGGGCTTGCCGCCAGGCCATCCCGTAATGGTGTGCTGCAACTCGTTGAACACCTCAATGTTCACCAGTCCGGCCTGGCCCTGGAACTGCTTCACCAGGTGGCCCAGCCCGTTGTCCATATAGTCCTTGGTAGAAAGCTTCAGCAGGGGCTTTCCCGTCTTGTTGCACAAGTCGATGACCTGTCGCCGCAGGGCGTGCTCAGGCATCTTGATCGTAGAAGTAAGGTTCAGGTTCATAACGGCAGGTGTTGTTAGTCATACTTTGCATGCAAAGTTACAACTTTTCTGCGACCCACCATCATTTTCCGCCAACTTTTTAGTATAGTTCCATCATACTCGGCACTCGGCAAAAAAAAAGAAACATGTTTCTTTTGTTTTGCCCTCGTTTTTTCGTAACTTTGCACCCTCAAAGAAATGAGAAGTATCATGAACGAAGTAACTGAAAAGAGAAAGAACCCGTTTTTTGAACCTTATAACACACTGCACGACACGGCGCCCTTCGACCGCATCAGCATGGAGGACTACGAGGAGGCGATGATGGAGGGCATACGCCGCGACAAGGAGTATCTGGAGAAAACCATCAACAACCCTGAGCGGCCCACTTTCGACAACACAATCATCAACAAGGACGACGACCAGGAGGGCTACTACGACCTGCTGGACCGCGTGACGACTGTGTTCTTCAACCTGCTCTCGGCCGAGACGAACGACGAGATGGACGCCCTGGCGCAGAAGATGAGCCCCATACTGACACAGCACGCCAACGACATGAGGCTGAACGAGCAGCTGTTTGAGCGGGTGAAATACGTGCACCGCCACCACCGGCGCCTGACGCCTGAGGAGAAGCGGCTGCTGGACGACTGCTACGAGGGATTCGTGCGCAGCGGCGCCCTGCTCTCGAAGGAGGATAAGGACCGGCTGCGCCAACTGACGGAGGAGGCTTCGCTGCTGGGGCTGCAGTTCTCGCAGAACCTGCTGAAGGAGAACAAGGCGTTTATGCTCCACCTCACCGACAGCCAGCAGCTTGACGGTCTGCCTCAGTCGGCCATCGATGCAGCCGCCGAGGAGGCCCGTCAGCGCGAGCTCGAAGGATGGGTATTCACACTTGATGCACCCAGCTACTCGCCCTTCATGACCTACAGCACCCAGCGCGAGCTGCGCCGGCAGATGTATATGGCCTACAACACGAAGGGCATTCACGACAACGACTGCAACAACCTGGAGATTTGCAAGCGGCTGGTGAACCTGCGCCGCGAGATTGCCCAGCTGCTGGGCTACAAGACCTATGCCGACTATGTGCTGAAGCGCCGCATGGCGAAGAACGTGCGCGGCGTCTATCACCTGCTGAACCAGCTGGTGGACGCCTACCGTCCCGCCGCAGAGAAGGAGCTGGAGGAACTGAAGCACTTTGCCAACAAAGGTGCCAAGCGCCCGGCCAAGGAGGCCCAGCAGCGTCTTGAGCCGTGGGACACTGGCTTCTACTCGCACAAGCTGAAGCTGAAGAAATATAACATCGATGCCGAGATGCTGCGCCCCTACTTCCAGCTGGACAAGGTCATCGAGGGCGTCTTCGGCCTGGCCACGCGCCTCTATGGCATCACCTTCCGCGAGAACAAGGACATTCCCGTCTACCACCCCGACGTGAAGGCTTACGAGGTCATCGACCGCGACGGCAGTTACCTGGCCGTGCTCTACGCCGACTTCCACCCCCGCAAGGGCAAACAGGGCGGCGCCTGGATGACGCAGTATCAGGGCCAGTGGATTGACAGGAAGGGTGAGAACATCCGCCCGCACGTCAGCGTGGTGATGAACCTGACGAAGCCCACGCCCGACAAGCCAGCACTGCTGACGCTGGGCGAGGTGGAAACGTTCCTCCACGAGTTTGGCCATGCACTGCACGGCATCTTCTCGAATTGTCGCTTCGAGAGCCTATCGGGCACCAACGTGCTGTGGGACTTTGTCGAGCTGCCTTCGCAGTTCATGGAAAACTTCGCCATTGAGAAGGAGTTCCTCAGCACCTTTGCCTTCCACTATGAGACGGGCGAGCCGCTGCCCGACGAGCTGATACGCCGCATCGTGCGCAGCCGCAACTTCATGGCTGCCACGGCCTGCATGCGCCAGGTCAGCTTCGGCCTGCTCGACATGGCCTACTACACGCGGAAGGACGCCTTCACCGACGACATCATCAGCTTTGAGAAGCGGGCCTGGGCCAAGGCCATCATCGGCCGCCAGCGTCACGACACCTGCATGACCACCCAGTTCAGCCACATCATGGCGGGAGGCTATGCCGCCGGCTACTACAGCTACAAATGGGCCGAGGTGCTCGACGCCGACGCCTTTGCCGTGTTCAAGCGCGAGGGCATCTTCAACCAGCACACGGCCCAGCGTTTCCGCGACTGCATCCTCTCGCGTGGCGCCACCGACGACCCGATGACGCTCTACAAGAACTTCCGTGGCGGCGAGCCCACCATCGACGCCCTGCTGAAGAGAAATGGAATAAAGGAGAAATAACTCGGGTGGCATGACGTTCTGATTCGGAACGTGGCAGCGGCATCATTAGAAGCCCCTTTTTGCTGCAACGATGTTGCAGCAGAGGGGGACGGCAGCAGGATATAAAAAAATCTCACGTGAGAAATTTTTCTGGGAGGCCTTCCCGTGAAAAAATCTCACGTGAGAAATTTTTATGGGAAGCCTTGTCCTTTTCACTTAGAATGTTGGCGGTATTCTGCTACAAAGAACAAGAGCAAAAGCTCAAATCTATAAAATAAGTACGAACAGGAACAATATTAACTTGTTACGTTATTATACTTTGGGTTCGTCTGTTTTCCAGTTCTCTATCTCAATCCCACGGAGGCGACCGAGGTGGTCGGTATTGTCGGAAACCATCACCATTTTATGCTGCAGTGCGGTAGCCCCGATAGCCATGTCAAAGTTCTCAATCTTGCGACCAATGGACTTTAGATAAGCCATCTCACGCCCAAATGTGTGGAGAGACTCCCCGAATGGGATAATGCTGAACAGACTGATAAAGTCTTCAGTCTGACGCATTGTCTTCTGGGGATTATCACTGTTTTCGGCACCGTAATATAATTCGGCTACGGTGATTTCCGATAGGTAGCAGTTCTCTAAACCTGCAAGAGCAATCTTACGGTTCATCTCAAACATGCCACGCATGAAGAATACGCAGATGTTGGTATCGAGCAGATATTTCCTCTTCATTGGCTACTCGTCCAAAGATACAAGTTCCCGTTGGTATTCAGCGTGGCGAGACTCTTTGATGGCATTCTCCATCCGCTCTCCGTCCGAACCACTCCAAGCTCCAAACAGCGCATTCAGTTTTTGCAATTTATCATCTTCTTCTGTTATTGATTTGGCTGCCGAAGCCTCCATGAGTCGCTCGCCCAGCCATCTTTGGTTGCTGGCAGAGAGCGACAGGCCTTGCAGGTAGCTCCAAAGGTTATTAAGAGATATTGCATTCATATTTGCTTCATTATATATAACACGCTGCAAATATACAAAAAATTATCTAATAAGGAACAAAGACTGACAAAAAAATTTCTTTATTTCAAAGAAAAGGCGTAACTTTGCATGCTGATATAAAGAAAGCATGGAGAAAGCGATGACAGACAAACAGCAGAAACTGGATGAACGCTACCTGCGCATGGCCCGCATCTGGGCTGAGAACAGCTACTGCAAACGCAGGCAGGTGGGCGCGCTGGTGGTGAAGGACAAGATGATCATCAGCGACGGATACAACGGCACGCCCACTGGCTTCGAGAACGTGTGCGAGGACGAGAACAACGTGTCGAAGACCTACGTGCTGCATGCCGAGGCCAATGCCATTACGAAGCTGGCCCGCTCGTCGAACAACAGCGACGGTGCCACCATCTACATCACCGCCTCACCCTGCATCGAATGTGCCAAGCTCATCATCCAGGCAGGCATCAAGCGCGTGGTCTATGGCGAGAAGTACCGCCTGACCGACGGTATCGAGCTGCTGGAGCGCGCAGGAATAGAAGTAAAGCTGATGGAAGTGGAGAAGTGATGAGTGATAAGTGTTAAGTGACAAGAAGAAATGAGTAGCAACAAGACCAATAGATTCATACCGCTCTGGCTGGCCGTTGCGGCCATCGTGGGCATCGTCGTGGGCACATTCTACGGCAACCACTTCCAGGGCAACCGCCTGAACATTATCAATGCCGGCTCGAACAAGCTGACGAACCTGCTCTACATGCTCGACGACCAGTATGTAGACTCTGTCGACGTGCCCAGCCTGGTGGAGAAAGCCATCCCCCTCATCCTGGGCGAGCTGGACCCCCACTCCGTCTATATCTCGGCCAACGACGTGGAAATGGCCAATGACGACCTGCGCGGCTCGTTCAGCGGCGTAGGCATCGAGTTCATCATCCGCAACGACACGCTGCGCGTGCAGAACGTCATCAGCGACGGTCCGGCTGAGCGTGCCGGTCTCATCGCAGGCGACAAGATTGTGACCGTTGACGACTCGGCGTTCACCGGCAAGGACCTGACCAACGAGCTGGCCATGCACAAGCTGAAGGGGCCACAGGGCACGAAGGTGAAGCTGGGCGTGGTGCGCTACGGCGAGCAGGACATTCGCGACTTCACCGTAACCCGCGACCAGATACTGACCCACAGCGTCACCGCCGCCTACATGCTCGACGAGACAACGGGCTACATTCGCATCAAGAGCTTCAGCGACAATACCTACGAGGAAATGGTCATCGCCCTGGCCCAGCTGTCGATGGAAGGCTTCAGCCAGCTTGTCGTCGACCTGCGAGGCAACACGGGCGGCTATCTGCACTCGGCCGTTGACATTGCCAACCAGTTCCTGCCTCGCGACAGGCTCATCGTCTACACCGAGGGTCGCCGCTCGCCACGTGAGGAATATCGCAGCAACGGCCACGGCTCGTATAAGTACATGCCGCTGGTGGTGCTCATCGACGAGGGATCGGCCTCGGCCAGCGAGATTCTGGCGGGAGCCATCCAGGACAACGACCGTGGCACCATCATCGGCCGACGTTCCTTCGGCAAGGGACTGGTGCAGCAGCCCATACCCTTCACCGACAACTCGATGATGCGCCTCACCATTGCCCGCTACTACACCCCCTCGGGCCGCTGCATCCAGAAGCCCTATACCAGCGGCATAGACCGCGACTACGAGGAAGATCTGCTCATGCGCTATCAGCACGGCGAGTTTTTCTCGCAGGACAGCATCAAGCACACTGGTCCTGAATATCACACCACCGGCGGACGCACCGTCTATGGTGGTGGCGGCATCACGCCCGACATCTTTGTGCCCGAGGACACCACCGACTACACCACCTACTACAAGGAGGCCACCTACTCGGGCCTCATCATCCAGTTCGGCTATGACTACACCGACCAGAACCGCCAGAAGCTGGCGGAGTATGAGGACGAGGAGTCGCTGGTGAAATACCTGAAGAAGCAAAACCTAGTGGAGAAATTCGCCCACTATGCCGAAGGCAAGGGGCTGAAGCGCCGCAACCTGATGATTCAGCGCTCGCGCAAGCTGCTCGAAGAATACATCCTGAGCCGAATTGTCTATAACATGCTCGACGAGCAGTCATGGCTGAAATATCTCAACGAGGAAGATCCCGCCGTGAAGGAGGCCCTGCGCGTGCTGAACGCCGGAGAAGCCTTCCCCAAGGCCACGGAGCCCGAAAAGGAGGAGAAGCAGCCCGACAAAGTGGCTCAGGCCTACGACTATCGGGCGACTCATCAACGCTATACGTTGATAGTTAGGAGTTGAGAGTTGAGAGTTAAGAGTTAAGAATTAAGAGTTACCAATAAACAGACCTGAAGCTATGATAAACCGACAACTACTGGAACCGGAAAGCATCGTCGTCATCGGCGGTAGTAACAACATCCATAAGCCTGGTGGCGCCGTGGTGCGCAATCTGCTCAGCGGCGGCTACCAGGGCGTGCTGCGCATCGTCAACCCCAAGGAGGACGAGGTGCAGGGCATCAAGGCCTTCCACGACGCCAAGGAGGTGCCGCCCACCGACCTGGCCATCCTGGTGGTGGCCGCCAAGTTCTGTCCGCAATATGTGGAGTATCTGGCAGCAGAAAAGAATGTACGCGCATTCATTATTATATCAGCCGGCTTCAGCGAAGAGACCCACGAGGGCGCTCTACTGGAGCAGCAGATTCTGGACAGCTGCGAGAAGTATGGCTGCGCCCTCATAGGCCCCAACTGCATCGGCCTGCTCACGCGCACCCACCACTCGGTGTTCACCAAGCCCATTCCCCAGCTCAACCCCAAGGGCGTTGACTTCATCAGCGGCAGCGGTGCCACGGCCGTGTTCATCCTCGAAAGCGCCGTCACCAAGGGCCTGCCCTTCAACTCTGTGTGGAGCGTGGGCAACGGCAAGCAGATTGGCATCGAGGCCGTGCTGGAATATATGGACGAGCACTTCGACGCCGAGCGCGACTCATTAGTAAAACTGCTCTACATCGAGAACATTGCCGACCCCGACAAGCTTCTTTTCCACGCCACCAGCCTCATCCGCAAGGGCTGCCGCATCGCCGCCATCAAGGCCGGCTCGTCGCAGGCCGGCAGCCGTGCTGCCAGCAGCCACACCGGCGCCATGGCCAGCAGCGACTCGGCCGTGGAAGCCCTCTTCCGCAAGGCAGGCATCGTGCGCTGCTTCAGCCGCGAGGAGCTGACCACCGTGGGCTGCATCTTCACCCTGCCGCGCTTCAACGGCAAGAACTTCGCCATCATCACCCATGCCGGAGGCCCCGGCGTGATGCTCACCGACGCCCTATCGAAGGGTGGCATGAACGTGCCGGCCCTGACGGGCGAGGCGGCCGAACAGCTGAAAGCACAGCTCTTGCCTGGCAGCAGCGTGGCCAACCCCATCGACATCCTGGCCACCGGCACTGCTCAGCATCTGGGAATTGCCATCGACTTCTGCGAACACCACATGCCCGACATCGACGCTATCATGGTCATCTTCGGCACACCCGGACTGGTGAAACTCTTCGAGGTCTACGACGTGCTTGACAAGAAGATCAAGGAGTGTCGCAAGCCCATCTTCCCCATCCTGCCCAGCGTGAGCACTGCCGGGCCTGAGGTGCAGGAGTTTCTCAAGCGCGGCCACGTGAACTTCAGCGACGAGGTGACGCTGGCCACCGCCCTGACCCAGATCATGAAGACGCCCGCCCCGGCCGACCAGAACGTGGTCATCAACGGAGTGGACGTACCCCGCATCAGAAAGATTATCGACGGAATAAACCCCGAGGGAGCCGAGGGAGCCTACATCACGCCCGACCTGGTTCACCAGCTGCTCGCCGCCGCCGGCATCCCCACCGTGCCCGAATTTGTCAGCAGCCAGAAGGAAGAGGTGCTGGCCTTTGCCGAGAAGACAGGCTTCCCCGTGGTGGCCAAGGTGGTAGGACCAGTACACAAAAGCGACGTGGGCGGCGTGGCCCTGAACATCCGTTCACGCGAGGTGCTCAGTGCCGAGTTCGACCGCATGATGCAGATTCCCGATGCCACGGCCGTGATGGTTCAGAAGATGATTCGCGGCACCGAGCTTTTCATCGGCGCCAAGTACGAGGAGCGCTTCGGCCACGTGGTGCTCTGCGGACTGGGCGGCATCTTCGTCGAGGTGCTCAAGGACGTGTCGTCGGGCCTGGCACCGCTGAGCTACGAAGAGGCTTACAGCATGATCCACTCGCTGCGCGGCTACAAGATCCTGAAAGGCACGCGAGGCCAGCGCGGCATCAACGAGCGCAAATATGCCGAGATCATCGTCCGGCTGAGCACCCTGCTGCGCTTTGCCACCGAGATAAAGGAAATGGACATCAACCCCCTGTTGGCCGACGAGCAGGACGTCATTGCCGTCGACGCTCGCATCAGGGTGGAGAAAAGGAGTTAAGAACTCTTCACTCTTAATTCTTAATTCTTCACTCAAAAGCCTAACGCAACCCGTCGAGCTGCGACTTCAGTGTCTGCAGCTCGTTTTTTATGTCGATGAGCCTCGTCAGCACCTCCGCCTTGCGGTCGCTGCCGTCGCGGTTGGCATTGATTATCTTGCGGGCAGCAGCCAGCTTGAAGCCGCGCACCTTCACCAGATTGTGGATGAGGCGAATCTGATCAATGTCCTTCTGGGCATACTGGCGCACCTTGTTGGGGCCGGTGGTCTTCGGCTTCAGGTGAGGGAACTCCGTTTCCCAATAGCGCAGGGTGCTCTCGTTCAGGCCAAACATGTCGGCCACCTCCTTGATGGAGTAGTACAGCTTCAGATTCTTGTTCAGATTTAATGCCATGGTGATGGGTGCGTTAATTTGTAGCAGTATTTGTTTCCAGCTGCAAACTTACGAATTTTTTTTCAATTACGCGTCGTTTTCTGTAAAAAAAGTATTTGGCGACTTCATTTTGTCTGAAAATGAGCAATGCCGCGCCATCGCAGCGCAGCATCGCTCACAATAAAGAAAATGTTAACCAAATACATATACGAGAAAACCCAAAAAAGTATTCTCAGGTTTAGCCTCAGCCTATTCCCAGCCCGGATTCTGCTTCAGATTGGGGTTCTGCTCAAGCACCGTCGTGGGATAGGGGAAGAGACGGCACTTGTCGGTGAAGCCGACTTCGAATCCGGCGTCCTTGGCCTCGTGGGTGTGGACGATGTAGAAGCGGCTGTTGGCCTCGTCGCCATGCTCCCAGACAATGTTCTCGTCGCCGGCCTGCGGGGCGCGGAAGAGCTTGTCGAAGAGATGAGGCACTGCCGAGCCCTGCTTCTGCAGGTGAGCGATGCACTCCTTGTCGTAGTCTGAGTTGTCGAGCTTGCTCCAGCGCAGGATGTCCTGGAAGCGGCAGCCCTCGAACCACAGCTCGAAGCTCTTCTCCTTCTTCAGCACGGTCAGGTCTACGTCGGCGCTGACGGTCTTCGAGCCAGCGCGCTGCTGAATCTGGTTGACGATGGTCTTAGCCGTGGCTTTGTCGCCCGTGCGCAGGCAGCACTCAGCATAGTTGAGCAGCACCTCGGCATAGCGCATCACGATAATGTTGTTCAGTCGGCCGTTGTCGCCGTGCGTACCACCGTCGGTGCAGTCGCTGGCACGGAGGATGTGCTTGAAGGGCAGATAGAACGACTGGCCATAAAGTCCCTGGCTGGCGTCGCTGATACCAATCTCGGTTGACTTCTTCTTCTCTTCGAGCGGCATGTTCTGCAGGGCCTCGTCGGCATAGTACATACCCTCAATGCCCGATGTCTGGTAGACGGCATCGTCAATGTGCATCAGTGTGGCCTTGAAGCGCGGTGAGTCGCCGTCGTTCTCGTGGAAGGCTACGCCATACCACTCAGGAATACCGATGGAGCCCCATCCGTCGATGCCGCAATACTTGTTGACGGGGTTCACCTTGAAGTTGCCGGCGCGCCAGTTGAAGCAGTTGGCCTCCATCCAAGTGGAGTGGATGCCTACGCCTGCCCACCAGTCGGCGGCGGGATTGTACTTGAAGTTCACCTCAAACACCTTCTCGGGGCAGCCGTCGCCCTCGACGTGGAAGAGGTTGGCAAACTCTTCGCCGGGAACCAGGGCGTACTTGTCCGAGTCGACCACCTTCTTCAGGGCAGCCTTGGCCTTCTCAAAGTCGCCAGCAAACATGTATGCCTTGCCGGCCAGTGCATTGGCAAAGCCCTTCGTCACGCGCCACGAGCCTTCCTTGTCGCTGGTGCTCGAACGCTCGATGAGGTCGGGCAGGGCTTCCTCACACTGCTGAGCCACCCAGACGAAGTATTCCTGCTGGGTCATCTCGCTGTTGGTGGGAATGGCGTCGGGAGCCAGCAGATGGTCTACCAATGGGGGCTGGCCCCAGTAGCATGCCAGGAGGAAGTGGTTGTAGGCGCGCAGCACCTTGGCTTCGGCCACTGCCTGCTTCTGGAAGGCGCTGGTGCCATCCTTGAAGTAGTCGATGACGAGGTTGTCCTTGTAGATGGAGAGGTAGAGGAACTTATAGTGCCAGTCGATGGCCTCGGGAGTATGCTTATAGCGGAACTCGTCGACGCTGCCACCAAACTCATGGTCACCATAGTTTCCACCACCGTAGTTGACATCGTCGCCCGGGTGGTTGGCCAGCACCTTGGCAGGGGTGTAGATGCCGGGAGCACCCACCTCGCCATTGCCTCGGCTCTCGGTGTAGAGTGCGAAGCCTTCGTAGGCCGATGCCAGAGCCTTCAGGCAGTCGGCGTCGCTCTGATAGAAGTTCTCGGTCGTTATTGAACCCTTCTGCGGGATGTCGAGCTGATCCTCGCAGGATGTGAATGCTACGCCTGCAGTGAGCGCCAGCATGGGAATGATTATCTTTTTCATATTCATTATCTGTTTTCAGTTTGTAATCTTCAATCTTCAATTTTCAATCTTAGAATGTCACGTTCAGACCGAAGACAATCTTCTTCGAGGTGGGATAGTTACCATTATCGAAGCCACGCGAGGCACCGCTGTTGAGCGACGAAGTCTCGGGGTCGGCACCAGGATAGCTGGTGATAGTGAAGAAGTCATCGAGCGAGACAGAGAGGCGCAGGGCGTTGATGAGGGCCTTCTTCGTGATGGAGGCGGGGATGGTGTAGCCCAGCTGAATCTGCTTGAACTTGAAGTAAGAACCGTTGAAGATGGCTGCGCTGGAGCTGTAGAACGTCCAGTCGGTAGCAGCGTACTTCAGGTCGGGGTACTTGCCCTTGACGGTGTAGTTGCCGTTGGCATCCTGACGCCAAGAGTCCTTCCAGTAGGTGTTGATGCCGTTCAGGTCGGAACGGTCGGCCGAAACCATCAGGTTGTAAATCTTGTTGCCGGCAGCACCAGTACCGAAGACGGTGAAGTCGAAGCCTTTGTATTCCAGATTCAGCGTGATGCCGTAGGTAAACTTAGGAATGGCACTGCCCAGGTCCTTCTTGTCATCATCGGTGGGAGCACCGGTCAGCTTGCCATTCTTGTCATAATACTGAGCACGTCCCGTTTCGGGGTTAACACCAGCATATTCCCAGCCACGGAAGTACCAGATGGTGTGACCAGCCTCGAAGGTGGGCTGCAGCTTGTTGTTGAAGCCGCTGATGCCCGTCTCACTGTAGCGTGGCATGACGGAGTTCACGGCCTTCACCTCGTTCTTCAGGGTCGAGAAGTTGGCGTTGATGCCATATACCAGCTCGCCGATGTGGTCGCGCCAGCCCAGTTCAAACTCCAGGCCCTGGTTGAGCACCTCACCCGAGTTGACCGTTGCCGAGCTGAATCCGATTTCGGGCAGCGGGCTGATGTTGATGAGCAGGTCCTTGGTCATCTTGCGATACCAGTCGATGCCCAGCGAGAGGCGGTTGCTCAGGAAGCGTGCGTCCAGACCGAAGTCCAGCTGCTCGGAGGTTTCCCACGTCAGGTCGGGGTTGGCAAAGCCGCTGATGGCACCGCCCTCGGTGGCCACGTCGCTGAAGGGATAGTAGCCGCCGATGTTGATGGTTGAGTTGTACTTATAGCCGTTGAGCACGTTGATGTTACCATTGCGGCCCCACGAGGCACGGAGTTTCAGGAAGCTGACGGCGTCGGTGCTCACGGCATCCTTGAAGAACTTCTCGTTGCTCAGTGTCCAGCCTGCCGAGACCGAGGGGAAGGTGCCCCAGCGCTTATCCTTCGAGAGCTTCGAGGCGTCGAAGGCGTCGCGGCGGATGTTGAACTGGAAGAAGTAGCGGTTGTCGTAAGCATAGCTCACGCGGCCGAAGTAAGCCAGCTCGGTGGCATCGGTAGGCTGGTTGCCCACGGAGAGGTGAGCCTTGCCGTTATCGTTCAGGAAGTCGATGTAACGATAATTGGGAGCAGCGTCGCCCTTCAGAATCTGCTGAGTGTCAGACGAGGTGACCCTGGTGTCGTCATTGTGGTTCTTGGTGAACGACATACCGGCCATGGCACCCACGTTGTGCTTGCCAAAGTTCTTGTTGAAGTTAATGAAGTTCTCCCACTGATAGTACAGTCCGGCATTGGTGTTGGCAGCCAGCGAGTAGCTGTCGCCATGAGCCATTGACGAGAGGTACCAGGGCTGGCTGTAGCTGTGGCCGTTGCCCTGGGTGATGCGATAACCCAGGCGCGAGGTATAGGTAAGCCAGCTCACGGGAGTGATGTCGGCCTGCAACGTACCACGCACGTTGATGCCGCTGTTCTTCTGGTCCACGCGGTCGCGCTGGGCCAGCGGGTTGGCGGTGGCATCTTCCTTATATTTTGAAGTACCATACCATACGGGGTTGGCATCGGTATAATCCGGCGGCAGCAGGATGTCGCCGTGGTTGGCCAGGGTGGGATCGTTCCAGCGCGTCTTCAGGCCAATGCCCATGTCGTCCTGGTTGTAGACGTAGGCGGGCGTCAGCGGGTCGATGCTCACCACGGAGTTGAGGAACGACTGGTAGCCGTTGCCCACGGCCGTGCGCTTCCACTTCTCCACGCTGGTGTTGCTCGTCACCTTCAACCACTTATAGAGCTGATAGTCGGCATTCACCTGAGCGGTGAAACGCTTGTACACGTCCTTGTCGCCCTTCACCATACCGTCGTTGTCCACGATGCCCAGTCCGGCCAGGAAGTGGCCCTTCTGGTTGCCGCCCTGAACGGTGAGGTTGTGGCGCCAGCTGGTGCTGTGGCCAAACACTTCGTCATACCAGTTGGTGTCTACGTCGCCAAATGAATATTTGTTGGCAGCGAGCTGGTCATCGGTCAGATTGCCGATGTATTTCTGATACTCCTTATAGTCGGCAGCATTGAAGAGGTCGGCCTTCTTGCCAAGCGAGTGGCTGGCCAGCTGCAGGTTATAGGTCACCATGGCCTTGCCGCCGCTGTTGGCACCGCTCTTGGTGGTGATGAGCACTACGCCGTTACCGGCCTGAGCACCATAGATGGCTGCCGAGGCAGCGTCCTTCAGAATCTCCATCGACTGAATCATCTGGGGGTCGAGATATTGGATGTTATCCACCTTCAAACCGTCGACGATGAGCAGCGGGCCGAGGTTACCACTATTAGAGGAGTAACCGCGCACGCGAATCTCTGCGCCAGCACCAGGCGAACCGCTGTTGATGATTTGCACGCCCGTCACCTTACCTTGCAGGGCGGCACCGGCGTCCTCGGTGGCCAGGTTCTTGATGGCATCGCCACTGACCGAAGCCACGGCACCCGAGAGGTCGCTCTTCTTCTGCACGCCATAGCCAATGACCACGACGTCGTCCAGCGAATTCACGTCTTCAAGCAGTGTCACCTGCACGTTCTGGCGACCGCTCACATTCACCTTCTGCGTGGTGTAGCCCACGTAGCTGATTTCCAACTGGGCGTTGCCGGCAGCCTGTACGGTGAAATGACCATTAGCGTCGGTCACACCACCTCCACGGCTACCCACCACTTTCACTGATGCGCCAATAACAGGCTCACCCGATTCATCAAGCACCGTTCCCTTTACTTGGCTCTGAGCCAGCATTCCCATGGGGAACAAACAGAGCAGGAACAGCAGCATTAACGGCTTTTGCAGTGATTTAAAATTCCACATACTTCAATAATTTTGTTAAGATTGTTTGATTAATATGGTTGTTTCTGTCAAAAATCATAGTTTTGCAATCAAAATTCGTTGCAAATTTATCCCAATATTTTACAAAATCATTTCATTTTTGTTCCATTTGTTTTGTCAATGTTCCATTTCAAGCCCTTTGGAACAAAACGAAAAGCCCAATGGCCATTTTGAAAAGAAATGTTAAACGCCGACTATTTGGTGTCACGTAAAAGGGGCATCAGCACCCTTCCCCACCCGCTCATCATCTGCCAAATTTGTGTATCCTTGGAGTTTTGAAGTATTCTTTTTCCTGCGAAACGTCATAACGTCATATTCGTCAGAAAAGGTCTAAGAATCAAAAAGTTTCGCATGACGTTTACTTCCAAAACGTCATGCGAAACATCATGGGCCATCGCCCACAAAAAAAATCTCACGTGAGATTTTTTCACGGGAGGCCTTCCCAGAAAAATTTCTCACGTGAGATTTTTTCACGGGAGGCCTTCCCAGAAAATTTTCTCACGTGAGTTTTTTTCACGAGAGGCCTCCGCAGAATTTACCCCCTTGGCTTGACAACCAGCAGGAAGCCTCCCCTGGGCTGGCAGCTGAGGGCTGAGGGCAGCTGGGCAGGACGAGTGATGAGCCAGGGGCTGGCGGCATCGCCACTGTCGGCAAACAGGGTGACGGACTGACGGACACGGCCGGTGGCGAGGAAGCTTAGGTCGAGAGGAATAGTCAGGGGCTGATCGGTGCCATTGATGCCGGCCACATACCAGGTGTCACCGCTGCGACGGGCCACCACGGCATGGTGGGCGGGATGGCCGCTCACGAGGCGGGTGTCATCCCACGCTGCGGGCAACTGTCCGAAGAACCGCCTCACCTCCTCGGGCTGGGCCAACAGGCTCTCGGGACGGTCGGCCAGATGCTGCAGACCACTCTCGAAGAGCACGGTCAGGGCCAGCTCATGGGCGTGGGTTGTGATGTGGGGGTGCTGCGAGTCGCTGAAGGCGCAGGGGGTATAGTCCATGGAGCCTACCACGTTGCGGGTGAAGGGCAGCGTGGCGTTGTGAGCGGCGGCCTTGGCAGTGAAGGTGGGCACGTTGTTGTACCACTCGGCGCCATAGACGCCCTCGGTGGAGAGGAGGTTCGGCCATGTGCGCTGCCAGCCACGCGGAATGGTGGCTCCGTGGAAGTTGACTAACAGGTGGTGGCGGGCGGCACTCTCCAGGAGGTCGAGGCAGTAGTCCATGTTGCGCTGGTCGTCGCCGCTGAAGAAGTCGATCTTCACGCCAGCCACGCCCAGCTGCTCGCACCAGGCAAACTCGCGCTCGCGGTCTTCGGCCTTGTTCAAGCGGTACTTCGGCGTGGGGGCACCGTCCACCCAGCCCACGCTGCTGTTATACCAGATCATGGGTTTCACACCCTTGGAGCGGGCGTAGGCAATGGCGTCCTCGATGGTCTTGCCGTTCTTCATCGTGTCCCACTCGGCATCGATGAGCACATAAGGCAGACGCAGGCTGACGGCCAGGTCGACATAGCGCTTGATGATGTCGAAGTCGTTGGAGCCGTGGTTGTAAGCCCAGTAGACCCACGACACCACGCCAGGCTGAATCCAACTGGTATCAGCCACTTGGCAAGGCTGGCTGACGTCGGTGACCAAGGTCGACTGCACCACGTCGGCCAGTCGGCCCACGATGACCAAACGCCAGGGCGAGTGGCTGGCAAGGGGGCCGTCGAGCGTCTTGTCGGGCACCACACGGAAGCGCTCGCCCTCGTTGTAGAGGCACGAGGCGCTCTGTCCCCGCTGGATGTCGGCCTCGGTGATGAGGGCGTACACGCTGTCGGCGGGCTGAAGCAAGGCAGGATAGCCCCATCGGCAGTTCCACCCCTCGGCCGACTTGAAGGTGCCGCTGTAGGAACGCACGGGCGGCACCTTGTAGGTGGTGGACAGGGGGAAGAAGCCTTCGTAGCTGTCGGTCCACTGCTGCATCCAGCGGCGCGTTCCTTCGGGAATGACGTAGGTGGTGGGCTCCTGCTGGGGCTGCCAGCTGGGCGACTGCTCGTAGCGGAAGGCCAGGCCGTCGTTATAGAGGCGCACCACCAGCCCGCTGTCGAGCCTGTACTCGTTGGCCTCGTTGGTGCAGTGGCGCCGCTTGCCCGAGTGCATGGTGTAGTCCTCGGCAAGGTGGCGGCTAAACGTCATGCTCATGGGCGCCGCACGATGGAAATCGAGGTCGATGACCGGCTGGTGCTCATAGTAGAGCGTCAGTCCCCCACCCTTCTGCCTGAGTGAGAGTTTGCCATTGGGCGACGATGCTTTTTCCTGGGCCGAAAGGCCAGTAGAGATGGCCAAGAGCAGGAATACGGCAAGAGAAATGTTTTTCATAGTAAGCTTAATTGTGTTCGGGGAAGATGATGCGATAGTTTCCACTGAGGTGCATGAAGGCGAAGAGGCGCAGCAGTCCGTCGTAGTAGGCGTCGAAATAGCCGTCGTCGAAGGGCACGTGGCGGGCGTTCCAGAGGGCATCGACGAACTCCTTGGCCTTGTCGTGCGAGCACATGACCGAGGCGGCGGCCACCGTGGCCACCAGCCCGATGCTGTGGCGCAGCTTGCGGAAGCCTCCGGCGCCCAGAATCTCGCCTCCCTCGGGCAGCGTGCCGTCGACGCGGTACTGGTCCATGAACGTGTCGACGCCCTGCGAGTAGAAGAAGTTCTGTATGCGCTCGCCATACTGCCGCTGCCACTCGCCGTCGGCGCAGCTCCACTCATAGTCCAGCGCGATGTTCATGGGCACGCGCCAGGAGTCGTAGCGGAAGCAGTTGCTGCCGTTGGGGCGATTGCCCCAGCCGGGACGCAGCGAGCCGTCGTAGTTGCTCTGGTCGGGGTTCAGTCCTGTCACGGGGTGCGTGGCCTTGTGCAGATACTCGCGGCTGGCCTGGGCACACTGCTGCCAGAAGTCCGAGCGGCCGTCGTCGCCCCACCGCGCCCATACCTCATAGAAGGCGGGTATGTGATAGGAAGGATCGGTGAACTGGTTGCCCCAGCCGTCGGGGGTGAAGGTGATGAGCTTCGTCTCGGGATCAATGAGGAACATCCGCTCCTTCCTGGGCTGCTGATCCTGCTGAGCGTTCTGCTGACCGCCGCCAAAGGCGCCCCAGGGACCGGGCCGGCGCTGGGCCTCATACTCCTTGGGCTGGATGCAGTTGAGAATATTCTGGGCCTCAGCCTTATAGTCAATTCCGGTGTCGTTGCCCCAGCGATTGCTGGCAAAGAGCAGCGAGGTAATGAAATAGAGCTCACCGTCGGAGGCGGCACCGTCGCTGTTACGTGTGCCGTCAGTCTTGCAGCTCCAGGCGAAATAGCCCTTGCGCAGGCCGTCCTGGTGCTGCATGTACTTCTTGGTCCATCGCCACAGGCGGTCGAAGATGTCCTTCTCGCCCATCTGCACGGCCACCATCAGTCCGTAGGACATGCCTTCAGTGCGGGCGTCGTGGTTCTTGATGTCAGAGACGTAGCCCATCGAGTCGCCCACCTCGAAATACACCTTGTTGGGCCCGTGGAACACGTCGTTGAACACTTCCTTCAGCTTCGCGTCGACGTCGGCCTGCTTGTAGCCCATCTCCACGAACACATTGCGGTACTTCTTTGTCTCAAACGCTCCCTTCTTCCAAGGGGTGAGCGCCCATGTGCCGGCTACCATGAGCAGCATCAGCACGGTCATCATACCTTTCCTCATTTCCGTGTCTTGCTTAATAACCCTGCAAAGTTACAAAGAAAACACGAATGCCACCCCCGCCGTTTGTACCATATACTTTTGAAAATGTAACGTCAGCAGGAAAACTGGGGCCACAGCATTCGGAAACGCCCCACCCCACCAAGAGCAGACGGCGAGGCGGGGCGTTAGGAGAAAGGGGCGATTAGCCGATGAGGACAAAGCGGTTGGCAGACGGGTCGTAGCCGACGGGATGGGCAAAGGAGGTCGTTTTGCCGTCGCTGACGGCAGAGACATCGATTCCCCGCTGACGGAACTCATCCATCAGGGCGGCATCGTGAAAGGCACGCATCGACGACCATGCGCGACTGCCTACCTGGGAATTGAACGTGTTGACTAACTCGGTGACTGGCATGTCTGCGAAACGCAGAGCATACTTGATGTAATAAACGTGCTGTTTCATAACTTTTTTGTTTTGAAGTGAATACTGGCTTCCGCATCGTACTGACCACCGTGGCTAAGTTATTCAGTCGACGTTCCTTTCGGTCATCAACCTAAAGCTCGGTTGGCGAGTCCGCCCTTGCGGGCGACTACTCTTGATGCTTTCGGTTGCAAAGGTATGAAAAAAGACGGAAACGGCCAAAGGATTTGCCGGGAAAAAGACGAAAAAAACGAATACGACCAGGCCTGAAAAAACTGGGGCACGCAAGACAGATTTCTGGGAGGCCTTCCCGTGAAAAAATCTCACGTGAGATTTTTTCACGGGAAGGCCTCCCAGAAATATAAGTCGATGCTGTGTGTTACGGAAGGATGGGCTCGCCCATCTGCGATGCCTCGGCGTCGTTGGCATCGAGCTTGAAAAGCATGAACTGAGGAGCCTCCTCGGTGCAGGGTGTCCAGCCCAGGCCCGCGCCCTCAGCGTTGCCATTGGGATCGCCATACTTCGCAAAGTTGGTCCAGGCGGTGAGCATCTTCTCAGACAGGTCCCAGTCGCCCTGGGTCCAAGGACGCCAGCAGTGCTTCAGGCTCTTGAACACAAACCAAAGATCGGACGAGTGGAAGGCGCCCTTCAGGCGGTCGGTAATCTCGGGATGATGGCCGTCATCGGGCAGCGGACGGGCAAACTCGTAGGCCCAGGCCTTGTTGCCCTGCTGAGCACGCACCTTGCAGAACTCGGCAATGCCGGGTGCCATGGCCCCCATGTCGTTCAGGGTGTAGCCAATCATGTAGGGCACGTCGGCAATGGTGCCCTCGCGGGTGGCTGCGTCGAAGGACTTCAACGACACGTAGCCGTCGACTATGGGGCGCTGCATCAGGAAGACGTCGTTATGGGTCACCATGTTGTAGATTTGCGGCAGGGTGTAGAGTACCTCGGTTGAGGCCTGGCGCAGCTTCTGCAAATCGGTCAGGCCGGCCCAGTCCATCACCTTCTTGGTCTCGGCCTCGCTCTCAGCCAGCGAGGGGTTATAGGTGAAGAAGCGGTTGACAGGCGTGGCGGGCTTGGCTTCCTCGCCCTCCTTGGCCGGCACGTTGATGCCGCCGCCGCTCATGATGATGGCCTTGTGGAAGAGGCCTCGGGTGAGCGGACTCTCGCAGAGCGTGCGCACGCTGCCTGCTCCGGCACTCTGGCCGAAGATGGTGACATTAGACGGGTCGCCGCCAAACTGGGCAATGTTCTGCCTGATCCACTTCAGGGCCTGAATCTGGTCGAGAATGCCGTAGTTGCCACTGACGTGGTTCTCGCTCTCGGCCGACAGCTCGGGATAGGTCATGAAGCCGAAGATGCCCAGACGATAGTTGATGCTGACCAGCACCACATCCTTCGAGGCCCACTCCTGACCGTCGAACTCGGGCTCGGAGCCCCAGCCCTCGCGATAGCCACCACCGTGGATCCAAAGGGCCACGGGCAGTTTCTTATCGGGCTGGCCGGCGGCCTTGGTCCACACGTTCAGGTAGAGGCAGTCCTCGCTGTAGGGAGCCTCGTCGCCATAGCCCCACTCAGAGGCATAGAAGCCCGGATAGTGAACGGCCTGATAGCCGGGATGGCCAAACTTGTCGCAGAGGCGCACGCTGTCCCAGGCCACCACGGGCTGGGGTGCCTTCCAACGCAACTGACCAATAGGAGGCGCGGCGTAGGGGATGCCACGATAGACACTGACGCCAGGGTTCTCGGCCCAGACGCCCTGAATCTGACCGCCCTCGACGGTGAGCACAGGCACTTCCGCCTTCTGCTCGCCAGACGTGCAACTCAGCACGGCCAGCAACGGCAACATGAACAATAGCTTTCTCATGATGTGACTTATTTTTTAACGTATTTCTTTCCGTTTACAACGTAGATGCCGCTGGGCAGCGAGGGCCAGTCCTGACCGGTGGCCACCTTCACGCCTTGCAGCGAATAGATTTTGCGGCTGGCAAAGTCGGCATCGGTCTCGATGCTCTCTACGCCGCGCATGGTACCCACGGCCACGGTGACATCCTGGCTCCAGGGTTGCCCCATGAAGTCGGTGTAGGCAATGTTGACGGTGCCGATGATGTCGTCCTTGGTCATCACTTTATTGCCGGCCAGCTGGAAGTCGTTGCTGGTGAAGACGGCCTCGTTGGTGAGGTTCTCGCGGTGGCCGTCCTCAAAGGTGCCCTTCACGGTGAGTGCCTTGGTGTAGCCGGCGGCAATCTTCTGGTCGCCCAGCTCGTCGAGCGATTTCAGGGCATAGAACTTACGCAGCGAGGCCGACATCTGGTAGTCGGCATCCACCTGCGTGGGCAGTCCCATGAGCTGCAGCGCGGCGTAGGCATAACGCTTGCCCATGACCCGATAGCCCACATTGTTGAAATGCCAAGGGTCCTGGCCGTTGCCGGGACAGCCCAGCGACGAGATGACATGGGCCGTGGGAATGACCTTGGGCAGGCGGGCCACCTGCGTGTTGTGGGCATAGCAGCTGCCACCCTCTTCCTTGCGCAGCGTCTCGCCGGCAAAGAGGGGCACCGTGTCGGCACTGAGTCCCAGGTCGGAGAGCAAGTTGTCGTAGATCTTCTTCACGTTGCCGGGCCAGTTGGGGTCGCCATTGTTTGAGCAGCCCTGATGGAGCAGCACGCCCTTGATGATGCCCGACTGCTGGGCAATCTTGCCCATATCGACCAGGCGCTGGTAGGGGTCGCCGCCATAGGCCAGGATGCGTTGCTTCTGCCAGTCCTCGGCCTTGGCCAGGATGCCGGCAATCTTGTCGGGCATGAAGCCCTCGATGGCAATGCCGCCAATGGCCACGTCAACCACTCCTATCCTGACATTGCCGGGCAGGGCTGCCACCATGGTACGCCCGAAGTAGTCGGCCATGCCCACGCCGCCCCAGGGGTTGACGATGGGAGGCGCTGCGGAGTACCACTGACCCATCTGGCGCTTGGGCGACGAGAAGTCGCACGTGGCCAGCATGCGGAAGCGGGTGCCCACGTTCTGCTTGTCGAAGCTCTCGGGCATGGCGTTGCCCTCCATGTTCGACTGTCCGAAGCAGAGGTAGATATAGAAGTTGGGATCGGCATCGGCGCTGGACTGGGCCAGGCACCATGCTCCATGACACAAAAGGAATGACAAAGAGAGTAGGATTCGTTTCATCGCTTAACGGTATTTGTTAGTTGTTCCTTGGTCTTTTCGCGAACGAAAACGGGGATGCGGGCCTTGGTGACAGCGGTGGTGACGGTCTGGCCGCCCTCGTAGTGCTGGCCCGTGTGATAGTCCGTCCAGCCGCCCTGGCTCTTCGGCAGATAGGTGTCCCACTGGGTGACGCCGGGCTGGGTGACAGGGCTGACGAGCAGCGACGGGCCGAACATGTATTCATACTGGTGGGCAAGGGCCTGGCTGTCGTCGGGGAAGTCGAACACCAAGGGGCGCATCAGCGTGTAGCCCTCGGTGGCAATGCGGCGGGCACAGGCCTCGATGTAGGGCAGCAGGCGGTAGCGCTCCTTCAGGCAGTCGGCAATGATGGTCTGCGCCTCGGGGCCATAGTTCCACGGCTCGGTGTTGCTCATGTAGCCATGGACGCGCATCAGGGGCAGATAGACCGAGGTCTCAATCCAGCGCAGCATGCGCTCAATGTAGTCCTGGTTGGTGTACTGATCGCCTGGGCGGAAGAAGCCTCCGGCATCGTAGGTCCACCAAGGCACGCCGGCAGCCTGAACGCCCAAGCCGGCCACAATCTGGCGGCGGAAGGTTTCCCAGTCGTTGCCCACGTCGCCGCTCCACAGGGCCGAGCCATAGCGCTGGATGCCGGGGAAGCCGCAACGGGTCAAGATCATCGGCAACTGGGCGGGGTCTGCGTCCTTCAATCCCTCATAAACGGTTTTGTTCACCAGCAGGGGATAGACGTTGCGCACGCGCTCGCCCGACCACTTGCCACGGTTGACGCGGCGTCCGGCCAGGTCGTCGTTCTCGGGCTCGGTGGCGTCCTGCCACCAGGCATCGATGCCCAGAGGCACGAGCCGCTCGCGGAAGTTCTTCCAGTAGGCGGCTGCGGCATCAGGATTAAAGAAGTCTATCCAGTCTGTCCCAGGGATGTAATAGTTCTGAGCCTGCATCTGGCGGCCCACGTCGCTGTTCTTGTCAATCTTCGACCATACGCTCAGCATCAGGCGTATGCCCATGTGGTGAAGGCTGTCGGTGAGCGCCTTCGGATCAGGATAATACTGCTCGTCGAAGCGCATGCTGTTCCATCCGTACTTGCCCCAATACTGCCAGTCCTGCACCAGCACGCTCACGGGCAGCTGCTCCTGCTGGAAGCGGTTGGCCGTCTGAAGAATTTCCTCGCTGCTGTGGTAGCGCTCGCGGCAGTGGATGTAGCCCAGTGCCCACGAGGGCATGAGGGGGCTGGGGCCAGTGAGCTGGCGATAGGCGGCAATGACTTCGTCGGCCGTGCCGATGAACACGGTGTAGTCCACGCAAGGAGCTACGGGCGAGCGGAACACGGTCTGATTGTCCACCTTCTTATAATAGAGCACGGGATGGTCGTTGTTCGTCAGCTCCGACGAAAGCTGGTGCTGACCAGCCTTCAAGGTGACGATGGCTGATGCGGTTGGGGGCAGCCACGTGTTCTGCATCTCTATGACCGTCTGGCCGTCGATGCTGAGGTTGTGGCGGCGAGCCATCTTCTGGCCCACATCGAGCAGCAGGGCGTACTGGCCGTCCTGCGGGATATTGAGCGTGGCCTGGAAAATATTCCTGCGGCGCAGCTCCACCTTGCCGCCCTCGGTCGACGTGACGTTCACACGCTCTTGCTGGCCTTCACCATCGCCCTTCGTCAGGCTGACGCTGTTGTCGGCGGGATTGAAGTCGGTCAGTCCGTAGTTATTCCACAGCACGCCGTAGCCTTTATTAGACAGCAGCATGGGCAGGGCTATCTGTGTGTTCACCTGCGTCAGGCGGCGGGTCAGTCCGCGCACGTCGGAGTAGCCGTCCTGAAACTGTCCCAGTCCGTAGAGGTGCTCGTCGGACGGCGTGAGGAAGGCCATGGAGGCTTCATAGAGGCCGGGCTCCGAGGCCGAGGGGCGCAGCTGGTGACTGGTAGCGGTGAAGAGGACGTGCCCCTGACGGTCGCTGAGCGTCAGCTGCTGGCGGTCGGAGTCGATATTGATCTTTACGTCGCATTTCTTCACCTGGTCGTGCCGCACGTAGAGCCAGTCGGGCAGGTCGTCCTTCACCTCGCCCTCGGCATACTGCACGCGAACGGCATTGCGGGCCACGGGCGTCACCGTCAGGCGGCCTTTGCCAAAGGGCACAGACTCTGCCTGGGCGGTGATTGCACCCAGGCAGAGCGTCATTGCAAAAAGCAGTTTTCTCATCATTACTTCACTTCAAAGGGCAATATCTGCAAATCCTTGTCCAGCGAGCTGGTGCCACAGAGCAACTGGTAACTGCCACTGCGTGTGCTCAGCTCGTCAATGCTTTCGTCGTAGTATTCAAAAGCCTCGCCATCGAGGGTGATGATGGCCGTCTTGGTCTCGCCAGGCTTCAGGCTCAGCTTCTGGAATCCTTTGAGCGCCTTGATGGGAGCGCCGGCATCGCCCAGAGCCTTGACATAGACCTGAACGGTTTCTGTGCCTTCGCACTTGCCGGTGTTCGTCACAGGCACGCTGACGCTGACTTTTCCGTCCTTGGTCATCTGTGGCGCCGTCAGCTTGGCCTTACCCAAAGCGAACGTGGTGTAGCTCAGGCCGTAGCCGAAGGCATACTGTGGCTGACCGGTGAAATAGCGATAGGTACGGTTTTTCATGGAATAGTCGAGGAAATCGGGCAGATCGGCCGTGGAACGATAGAACGTGACGGGCAGCTTGCCACCGGGGCAGTAGTCGCCGAAGATGACATCGGCCAAGGCACGCGAACCGCCCTGTCCAGGATACCAAGCCTGCAGGAGGGCATCATACTGTCCCTCCAACGAGCCGAAGGCGATGGCCGAGCCGCTGCAGTTGACGAAGATGACGGGACGGCCAGTCTGGTGCATGGCACGCACCAGGCGCTGCTGCACATTGGGCAACTCGATGTCCTGCTTGTCGCCGCCTTCACCTTCCATGCGGGCCGAGATGCCGCCAATGATGATGATGGCGTCGGCCTTCGACACCTGCTTGGCTAAATCGGTGAAATCGACCTGCTTGCGCTCGCAGATGTCGCCACGGAGCATGGCGAAGTTGCCATTGCCACGACGATACTCAATGACCACGTCGTAGGTCTTGCCCTTCACCACGGGGAACGACTTGTACTCCACCTGACGCCCGAAGCCGAAGCCACGGCGCCGGCCGCCGGCCTTGCTCTCTTCCACCACCTGGCCGTTGACCTTCAACAGATAGCCATTGTCGGTGGTAAGCGTGTACTTCATGTCGCCAGTGAAGGAGGCCTTGTACTTGCCACTGATGCGCACGGATAGATTGTCGTTGTTGATGCCCTCGGCAAAGCCCCAGGCTCCGAAGGTAGAGAAGTTCAGCTCCTTGTAGTAGCCGGTCTTGTCGGCCTTGCCACTCAGCTCTTTATTATTCCAAAACTCTACCAGCACGCCCTTGCCTGCATTGAAATCCTTCAGGTGGGGGATGGTTTGATAGTCGTCGTTCAGGGCGCACGCCTTATCATATATAATATTAGCGCCAGGGACGGCGGCCTTGATGCCGTCGAGCAGCGAATGCTGGTGGGCCTTGGTGGGCGTGCCGCCATAGTTGCCGTTGAGCAACTCAATATCGGCCGCATTTGGTCCCACAACGGCCAGTGTCTTGATGCTCTTCGACAAAGGAAGAACTGGCAACAAAGCCCCTCCTTGGGAGGGGTTGGGGAGGCTTTTGTTCTCCAGGAGCACCATCGACTCTCGGGCGGCCTGGGTGGCCAGGGCGTCGTGTTCCTCGCTGCTGATTACATCCTCGCCCAGCTTGGCCCAAGGCAGACGGTCGGCGGGGTCGAACATACCCAGCTCGAAGCGGCCCATCAGTGTGCGACGCAGGTGCTCGTCCAAGTCGCTCTCCTTGATGAGGCCCTTTTGCAAGCCCTCGGTCAGCGACATAAAGACCTTTCCGCACTCCAGGTCAGTGCCATTGAGCACAGCATCGACCGAGGCCGACAGTCCATCCTTATGGGTTTCGTGCTGGCCGCGATTGAAGAAGTTGTTGATGGCGTCGCAGTCGGTGACAACCAGTCCGTCGTAGCCCCACTTGTTGCGCAGGATGTCGATGAGCAGACGGTCGCTGGTGCAGCAGGGCCGTCCCTCGAAACGCTGGTAGGCGCACATCACCTCGCGCACATGGCCCTTCTTCACCAAGGTCTTGAAGGCTGGCAGATAGGTCTCCCAGAGATCGCGGTTGGTAGGCTCCACGTTCATGGAGTGGCGCAGTGGCTCCGGGCCGCTATGCACGGCATAGTGCTTGGCACATGCATGTGTTTTCAGATAGTTGGGATCATTTCCCTGCATGCCCAAGACGGTCTGGAGGCCGAGGATGGAATTCATATAGGGGTCTTCGCCGCAGGTTTCCTGGCCACGTCCCCAGCGCGGATCGCGGAAGATATTCACATTGGGGCACCAGAACGTCAGCTCCGGATTGCCGGGATAGTAGGTCTCGCCCATGCCTACGTGCTTCACGCTATGGTCCGAGCGGTTCCAGTTGGCGCGGGCCTCGTCGCTCACCTGCGAAAACACGTTGTACACCAGCTCCGGGCTGAAGGCGGCAGCCATGCCGATGGGCTGCGGATAGACGGTGTAATTGTCCTGGCGCACACCGTGACAGGCCTCGCTCCACCAGTTGTAGCTGGGAATGCCCAGGCGGTCGACGCTGATGCTCTTGTTCATCATCAGGCCCACCTTCTCCTCGGGCGTGAGCATCTGAAGCAGGTTTTCTACACGTTCCGTCCGCGACAGGCTGGTGTCCTGCCACGGATATTTCTCTTGCGCTGAGGCCACCATGGTGCCTGCAACAACGGCAATAGCCGTCAGTAAAGTCTTTCTCATTCTTAGGATTAATTATCAGTATTACCTCTCCACTCCCTTTTGCTTTTCTGCCTGCAAGGGGGAGGAGTTATTTATCGTAAAGCAGGAAGCGATCGATGAACGACTGGGTGACGGCATACTGCGTCATGGGCAGTTGGCAGTGGCCATGGCCGCCAATGATGTCGCAGCCGAAGCGGTCGGCGATGCCAAAGCGCTCCCACACCTTGACAGCCGCATCGGCCGAGACGCGCATCGACGGATCGGCCAGCCATGTGTAGTCGGGATTGCCCAACAGCAACAGGGCACGCGGGCACACCATGGCACACAGCTCGTGCTGGTCGTAGGGCAAGCGATAGACGTTTTCGCCGCCGAAGTATTCCTTCTGGCTTTCGAGGAACCAGTGATAGTCGGTCTTGTCGAGGCTTTCCACGTTTTCCGTGCTCTCGTAACTGGCTCGCCAGGCAGCAGCGCCGCCGCCACCGGGCTCCTGGGCGATGACCAGGGCGATGCGCTCGTCGAAAGCGCCGCAATAGAGGGCCATCTTGCCGGCATACGAACAGCCGGTGACGCCAATGCGACGGGTGTCGATCTTGGTCTTCTCGGCTCCCAGCTGCTGCAAACCGTCGATGAGGCGGCTCATGCCCCAGGCCCACTCAATGTAAGCTCCGTTCTGCTGCAGCTCCGGATAGAGACGGTCGAAGTGATGACCACCACGGTCGTGGTGCTGGCCAAACTGCTTGTAGTCGTTCACCTGGGCCGAGTGGAACGTCATCATGGCCACGGGGCGTCCTTGGAACAACTGGCGGGGCAGCGAAATCATGTCGGTGCCAATCATCAGGGCGTAAGGAGGCTGGCCCACCTGCGGATAGCGGATGTGCGACTGCAGGGTGAGCACTTCACCGTTCACGGTGACGTCGACCACCAGCATGGTGTCGCCCTGCATGCGGGCTTTCACCTGTCCGGGCTCCACGGCTGGCTTCTGGCCAAGGCCGTAGTGTTGGATGAGCGAGCCAATCTCATTTCGGCGACGCTCCCAGTCGGCAAAGGTGTTCACGCCCTCCAAGGCATCAGGCAACTGGCGCACCACGGGCAGTTCGGCTGCTGGGAGGAACTGCTTCAGGGCATACTGAGCACCGGTGTTCTCTTTGTCATAAACACGCGGCTGCGCGGCAGCTCCCACGAAGGAAGCCGCCGCGACCGCAAGGATTAATAGTTTCTTCATATATTCTTATTTAACAACATACTTCTTGCCGTTGATGATGTAGAGACCCTTGGTGGCCTGCTGCACACGACGTCCCGAGAGGTCGAACACGACGTTCTGCGCGGGCTGGCTCTTCACCTCGCTGATGCCGGTGTAGGTAGTCTCGGGCACCATGCCGACATTGAAGACGTAGAACCAGTCGTTGAACTCGAAGCGGAACTTGGTGTCGAGCTGCTTTCCGGCAAAGGACTCACCGTCGTTGTAGACGTAGAATTCGAGCTTAGTATTGTCGTTGCTGGGTTCCTGTACCTCGACGGTGATGGGTGCCTCGCTTTCAGCCAGCCAGCCTTTTTCCGTCAGGAAGAAACCAGCCGATGGATCTACAGCGCCAAACGTATCTTCACCATTCTGCACGGTCATGTTCTCGTTGACCAGGTTCTCGAACGAGTTGGACTCCAGCTTGTCCATACAGGCTGCGAAGTCGATGGTGCCGGTAGCGCTCTGCTGGGTACCGGGCTCGGGCACGGGCAGCATGGTTGTCTCGCTGGCCAGCGTGCGCTCCTCAGCAGACACATCGGCCAAATTGGCCGAGAAGTCCTCGAAGCGGAAGTAATAATTGTTCTCCTCCTTCAGCTTGTTGCAGTTGAAGGCGATGGTCTGGAACGTGCCACTGCCACTCTGTTCGCTGCTGACAGTCTGATCGCCGAACTCAAACTCCTGCCATTCCGGCGTCAGATCCAGGCTTCCCAGTATGCCATGCGACAGATAGGTGCCGGGAACTGAATGGGCCTGCGTATCAATCTGGGCATTCTTGTCTGCACGGGCCCAGAACTTAATGCGATACTTAGCATTGGCAGCAAACTTGTGAGGAACGGTGACAAAGAACTGGGTGCGATAGTCGTCAATGGTAGTAAGACGCTCGCCCGTCTCAGCATTCTCGTAGTAGTTCACAACTTCCTCCTCGTAAGTGGGATTGCCTTCCTCGTCGAGCACGGGATTACCCTCTTCGTCAACAATTTCCTTTTTGTTCACCTCCTGTCCAGTCCAGCCAATAGAAGTAACCATTAGGGCAGGCTCACCGTCAACGGCATCGTTCACCACGATAGCCTGGCGGTCGATATTGTCAGCGCCCATACGACCGGTGAAGTTCGTGCGTCCGCCACCCACCTGGTCGTCCGACAGGGTTCCGTGGCGCAGCATGTTGAACCAACGGTCGAACTCCTCGGGCCCCTTCGGGTCGCGCATCTCCAGCTTGATGTCGTCAAAGTAGAAGACGTTGCCGTCTTTACCCGTGCTCAGGTTGAAGGCCACTGAGTACATACCCTTGTTGGGAAGACCCGTCTCCTCGTTAATGCCGCCCACCATGTCGTTGCTGATGGTAGCGGTGACTTGAATTTTCGTCCACTCAGCAGGGATGTTGATGTTGCCAAAGAGCTGATAATGGTTGTAGTCACCGGGCTTGGCATGAGCCTGTGTTTCTACGCTCCATGCCTTTTCGGCCATGGCACGCATAGTCAGGCGCAGCTCCTTGCCCACGGGAATCTCTTCATTGGAATAGACAAAGAACTGGCAGTCCCACGAGGCCAAGGCATCACCGTTCTTCACCTTGTTGCCAGCCTCATCGGCTTCAGCCTCGGAACGTACAATCACGCGTGCGCAGTGATTATTAGGGTCGGTGGGGTCTGTCACTATCTCGGCAAATCCCTGGAACTGTCCGTTCTCGGGGTCACCGCCG
Organism: Prevotella sp.; assembly: GCA_017400455.1. GTDB lineage: Bacteria > Bacteroidota > Bacteroidia > Bacteroidales > Bacteroidaceae > Prevotella. The sequence goes on from JAFPTC010000025.1 coordinate 60,533, forward strand.
TCATACTGCTGCTCGCTGTCGGGGTCAAAGTCGCCAAGTCCCCTGCGCCAGTCATGGCACCAGAAGCTCGACCATTTCGGATCCTGCTCGCCTTCCATGTTTCCATTAACCACGAGGTCTTTCCATTCCGTCTGTGCGAAAGCACCACTGCTGAGCAATGCTGCAGCAAAAAGCGTAAAGATTTTTTTCATAACAACTACTGACTATTTTGTTAATAATAAAAATTGGCTGCTGCAAAGTTAGCGTAAAAAAGCGCAACAGTATTTAACGTATGTTTCAGATTGTTTCAAAAATGTATCAGCTGTTCTAATTGTCTGCAATTAAGAAAAACATAGCGCATTTAAGCACAGTTTCACGCGGGGCCGACTTTTTTTTCTGGGAGGCCTTCCCGTGAAAAAATCTCACGTGAGATTTTTTCACGCGGAGCCTCCCCAGAAAAACGGGGTGGCGCCCCGTCGAACGGCACAGCAGCCGAAATGTTAAAAAGTGCAACAAAACGGCTGCGTGGCGGGTGCTAAAAAAGAAAACCGCCAAGCTGTTGATTTCAACATCTTGGCGACTTCTTTTGTTGGGGTACCCGGACTCGAACCAGGAAAGGCAGGACCAGAATCTGCAGTGTTACCATTACACCATACCCCAATCAGATGATTGCAACCTCCGTTGTATTTCTGAATTGCGGGTGCAAAGGTACTACTTTTTCTTGAACCAACAAAATTTTTCGGCACTTTTTTATAAAAAAATCAAATTTTCTCTGATTTTGTACGCTTATCAGACAAAAAAGCCGTAACTTTGTGGCCTAAATACACATTATTATATTTAATGGAGCAAACGGAAACTTTAGTAAAGACCATTGTCAAGGGAATACAGGAAAAGAAAGGAAGCAACATCGTGATTGCCGACCTGAGCGGCATCGACGGCACCATCTGCCGCAACTTCGTCATCTGTCAGGGTGGTTCGCCTGCCCAGGTGGAGGCCATCACCGAGTCGATAGGCGACATGGCGCGAATGGAGCTGCAAGAGCGTCCGGCGCGGGTGGCCGGTTTGGAAAACGCCCAGTGGGTGGCCATGGACTATGGCGACGTGCTGGTGCACATCTTCCTGCCCGACGTGCGCCAGTTCTACGACCTGGAACATCTGTGGGCCGACGCCCCGCTGACGCGCATCCCCGATTTGGACTGAGCAGTGGCGCAAGTGAGATGATCATCCGACATATCGTTAAATCGTAAATTTTCATATCAAGGTGAGTCAACCAGTAAACAACCAGCCAAAGATGCCCCGGTTCAACATGAACTGGATTTACATCTTGGTGATTGCCGCTTTGGCAATCTTCTATTTTTCCAGCGAGAGCAACGGCATCCAGCAACCACGCTCTTCCACAAAGGAAGCCAGCTACGACGAGTTCAAGGCCCGCGTCGACAGCGGATATGCCTCGAAGGTGGTAGTGAACAAGGATGCCAAGATTCTGAAAATGTATGTCAAGCCGGAATATATCCGCGAAGTGTTCAACCGCGCTCCCAACGAGGTGGGCAACGAGCCGTTCCTCTCGGTGGAGTTCGGCAGCATCGACAAGGTGGAAACCTTCCTGGAGGAAGCCCGCAAAAATGAGCGCTTTACGGGTAGTCTGACCTACGAACACGACGAGGGTAGTGGCTTCCTGGGTAGCCTGTTCAGCCTGTTGTTCCCCATGATTCTGTTCATTGGCTTATGGTTGCTCATCATGCGTCGCGGTATGGGAGGCGGCATGGGCGGTGGAGGTATCTTCAGCGTAGGCAAGTCGAAGGCTAAGATGTACGAGAAAGGCGGCGACCTGGGCATCACCTTCAAGGACGTGGCCGGCCAGGCCGGGGCCAAGCAGGAAATCCAGGAGATAGTGGACTTCCTGAAGAATCCGCAGAAGTACACCGACTTGGGCGGCAAGATTCCCAAGGGCGCCCTGCTCGTTGGCCCTCCAGGCACGGGCAAGACGCTGCTAGCCAAGGCTGTGGCCGGCGAAGCTGGCGTGCCCTTCTTCTCGATGAGCGGCTCTGACTTCGTCGAGATGTTCGTGGGCGTGGGCGCCAGCCGCGTGCGCGACCTCTTTGCCCAGGCCAAGGCCAAGAGTCCCTGCATCATCTTCATCGACGAGATCGATGCCGTGGGCCGCGCCCGCTCGAAGAATCCCGCCATGGGCGGCAACGACGAGCGCGAAAACACGCTGAACGCGCTGCTCACAGAGATGGACGGCTTTGGCACCAATAGCGGCATCATCATCCTGGCCGCCACCAACCGTGTAGACATGCTCGACTCGGCCCTGCTGCGTGCCGGGCGCTTCGACCGACAAATCAATGTTGACCTGCCCGACCTGAACGAGCGCAA
>JAFPTC010000026.1 GCA_017400455.1 Prevotella sp.
ATGCCTTTCGACAGCATTTCGTCCATACCGTCGACCATATCCTTCGCTGGGCGCGTCTCATGGCGGGCTCCCCACTTGTCGAACCAGCCGCTCCAGAACTCGGAGCACATCTTCGGGGCATCGGGGCGCAGCTCACCCAGGCGGCGGAACTGCTGGTCGATGTTGGCACCCGTGCCGAAGTTCATGGTCCACGTCAGGTCGTCGAGGCCGTTCTTCTCGAAGTTCGACGACCAGTCGCACTGGAACAGTTCCAGCTCCTTACCGTAGATGCCGCGCAGGCAGTCGCGAATCTCGCTGACGTAGGGCTTATCTTCGCCATAGCTTCCGTACTCGTTCTCCACCTGAATCATGATGATGGGGCCGCCATTCTGAATGGTCAGCGGAGCCAGCTGCTCGCCCACCTTCTCCTCAAAAATCTTCACGCGCTCCATAAAATAAGGATCGCGCTCGCGCAGGCGAATATCCTTCTTCTTCAGCAGCCACCAGGGCAGGCCACCCATCTCCCACTCGGCGCAGACGTAGGGGCCGGGACGCACGATGACGTACATGCCGTTCTTCTGAGCCAGACGGCAGAACTCGGCTACGTCATTGTTGCCCGTGAAGTCGAACACATTCTCCTGCTGCTCGTGGATGTTCCAGAAGATGTAGATGCACACGGCGTTCATGCCCAGCGCCTTGCACATCTGGATGCGATGCTCCCAGTAGGGACGGGGGATGCGGGGATAGTGAACTTCAGCGGCCTTCATAATGAAGGGCTCGCCATTCAGCAGGAAAGTCTTGTCGCCAACGGTAAAGGTGCCGGGCTTGCCCACGGGGGCGGCACTCATGGCTGCGGGTGCCGAGAGCATCATGGCTGCCAGCGCCAGTGTTTTGAGTAGTTTCTTCATACTTTCTTTATTAGTAGTTTTAAGTTGTGTGCAAAATTACTAATAAAAAAGCGAAATGCCGAAGAAAAATGAAAATTTTCTTTGGCATCCCTGCAATTCATCGTCGGTGCAGAAGCGCCATGCTGCGATTCCTGGGCAGAGGGGGACGATTTTCATCGGTCCCGCAAAGGGCTTTTTTCATGGGGCGGCGCCGCGTGAAAAAATCTCACGTGAGATTTTTTTCTGGGAGGCCTTCCCGTGAAAAAATCTCACGTGAGATATTTTTCTGGGAAGCCTCCCCGTGAGAAAACGGAAATGAGCTATGTCAGAAAAGGGGAAAATAATTAGAAAAAAGCGATGTTTATTTCTGAAAACAAACTTTTTTTTGTAACTTTGCACTCTCATAACAACAAACAGACACTTATGGGCGGCTTTTTCGGAACCATTAGCACCAGGGATTGCGTAAACGACTTGTTTTACGGAACCGACTACAACTCACATCTTGGCACACGCCGTGCAGGTATGGTAACCTTCGACAAGGAAAAGGGCTTTTCACGCAGCATCCACTCGCTGGAACGCGACTACTTCAGGTCGAAATTCGAGGACGAGCTGCAGGACTTCAAGGGCAACCAAGGCCTGGGCGTCATCAGCGATACCGACCCGCAGCCCATCATCATCAACTCGCACCTGGGGCGCTACGCCGTGGTGACGGTGGCGAAGATCAACAACCTGAACGAGATAGCCGAGGAGCTGCTGGCACAGCGCATGCACCTGAGCGAGCAGAGCGCCAACACCCTAAACCAGACGGAGCTGGTGGCGCTGCTCATCAACACGGGCAACAACTTCGTCGACGGCATCAACCGCGTTTACCAGAAGATCAAAGGCTCGTGCTCCATGCTCATCCTCACCGAAAACGGCATCATCGCCGCACGCGACTTCCTGGGCCGCACACCCATCGTCATCGGCAAGAAGGAGGTCCACCGCCTGTCGCCCATCGGCACTGACGAGTATATCCAGGCCTTTGCCGCCAGCAGCGAGACCACGAGCTTCCCCAACCTGGACTATAAGGCCGTGCGCGACGTGGGGCCTGGCGAGATCGTGCGCCTGCATGCCGACGGCTACGAGGTGCTGCAGCCGGCCTTCAAGCACTGCCAGATATGCTCGTTCCTCTGGGTCTACTATGGTTTCCCCGCCTCCTGCTACGAGGGCATCAACACCGAGGAGGTGCGCGAGAAAAACGGACGGATGATGGGCGAGCGCGACAACGTCGAGGCCGACCTCGTATGCGGCATCCCCGACTCGGGCGTGGGCATGGCCCTTGGCTATAGCCACGGCTCGGGCATCCCCTACAAGCGCGCAGTGCTGAAATACACGCCCACATGGCCTCGCTCCTTCACCCCCGGCAACCAGAGCCGGCGCGACCTGGTGGCGAAGATGAAGCTCATTCCCAACGAGGCCCTGCTCAAGGGCCAGCGCGTGGTGTTCTGCGACGACTCGATAGTACGCGGCACGCAGCTGCGCGACAATGTGCGCGAGTTCGTACAGAACGGCGCCAGCGAGGTGCACGTGCGCATCTCCTGCCCCCCACTGGTCTATGGCTGCCCCTTCATCGGCTTCACCTCGTCGAAGACCGACCTGGAGCTCATCACCCGACGCATCATTCGCGACTTCGAGGGCGACGACAAGAAGGATCTCGACAAATATGCCAAGACCGACTCGCCCGAGTATCAGCGCATGGTCAGCGAGATAGCCCGCCGCCTCGGACTGTCCAGCCTGAAGTTCGCCCGCCTGGAGGACCTCATCGAGTCGATAGGCCTGCCCAAGGACCACGTCTGCACCCACTGCTTCGACGGCAGCAGCTATGACCACCAGCCCGGCGATGGTGACTTCTTTGGGTAAAGACATCAAGATGATCTGACATCAAGACAACAGGACAATTTGGACTGACATCAAGATGACAGGACATCAAGACATCAAGACAACAAGACAACAAGACATATCTTGCTAATATCAAACTTTTAAACCATTAGCAAAAGAGTCCTGTTGTCTTGTTGTCTTGATGTCTTGATGTCCTGTAGTCTTGATGTCAGATGTCTTGATGTCAAGAGAGGAGCATGTCCCAGACGGCGATGATATGGCAGATGCTCCCCGCCAGCACGAAGAAATGGAACACCGAGTGCATGTAGCGGCGCTTGCGGCCCAAGGTATAGAACAGGGCGCCCGTGACATAGCACACGCCCTCGGCCACTATCCACGCCACGGCGGCCGTGCTGACCACCCTTAGCAGGGGACGGAAGGCCACCAGCACCGACAGGCCCATCAGCACGAAGCAGATGGTCTCTACATAGGAGTGCTCTTTCAGTTTGACAAAGCTGACGATGGTGCCGCCGATGGCGCTCAGCCACACGAAGCCGAAGAGGCCCCAGCCCCAGAAACCCTCGCCGCGCATGGCATAGAGGGTGATGGGCGAATAGCTGCCGGCGATGTGCCAGTAGATGGCGGCATGGTCCCAGCGACGCAGCCGCTCCTTCCAGCGCGAGTGTCGCGACAGCGAGTGATAGGCCGTGCTGGCCACATAGCTGGCCAACATGCCGAAGAGATAGAGCGCCACACCCACGTCGGCCCACGCCCCATGGGGCACGGCCAGCCCCAGCAACACGACGCCCAAGACGACGCCAAGCGCGATGCCAGCGGCGTGCGACCACGCATTCCACTGTTCCTCGCGCTTGGTGTATCGGATTGCCATAAGCAGAACGTACCTATTGGACTAACGAGCCTGACCGTTTCACACAGCCCTACTCCTCGTAATCCTCATAGTATTCCTCTTCTTCTTCCATGCGTACGGAGGCTCCATAGTAATAGCCCGACGACACGTTGAAGAGGTCAGCCTTCGTTTCCACCTCGTTGCCCTGACCGTCAAGGAGCTTATAGCCTTGCTCGTACTCGCCGACGAGGAAACGGTTGTCGTAGTTCTTGTATTCCGGCTCAAACAGCGTGACATAGCCATCGGGCAGTTTTGCCAGTTTCTCGCCTTCGAGGTTCAGCAAGTAGTTGCGCTTCCGGTCGGTGCTGCCCACAAGCAGCGGTCCGTTGTACGAAAGGCTTTCGTACTTGCCCTTGAGATTACTCTTGCCATCGACATCCATGAGGTAGGTCTTCTCGTTTTCCTGATCGTAGACGGTGAACACTTCATCATAGATGGCTCCTACGTAGACGCCCTCCTTCATCTTTTTCACCGTCTTTCCCTCGCGGTCGAGCAGCACGGTGCGTCCGTCAGACTGGTTAACCACGGGCATCAGGCCATTGTAATAGCGATAGGCGGAGGGTTCCATGTCGCTGAACTTCTTGGTAAAGAGCATCTGGCCCTGGGTGTCGATGACGCCCCACTTGGCGTCTTCATCCTCCTGCGGGTCTAAGTAGACGACGGCCAGGTCCTCTGCGAAGTTCCAGGCGTCAGCGTACTTAAAGGGGACGACGGTCTCGCCCTGCTCGTTGATATAGCCCCACTTGTCGTTCTCCAGCTTGACCATGGCCAGTCCGCAGAAGAAGTTGAAGGCGCTCACCACCTTCTTTCCCTTGATTTTCTTGATGTCGAAGGGGCTATTGCCATCTTTGTCCACATACTTCATGTTGTTGTTCTTGTCCACCACGGGGCAGAGGTTGCCCGTGAAGCCTCCGACGTCCTGATAGGTTCCAATCTTGCGGGGTTTGTCGCCGTCGAGCACGTAGAGCGTGTATTCGCTATCCTCCTCGTTCAAGACGGAGAACGCGCCGTTAGTGACCGCCGTGACGTAGCCTTTGAATTTGGGCTTCACCAGCACATTACCGTCCATGTCCATCAGTCCCCAGTCGCCATTTTCTTCCTCCTGGAAGGCAATGGCCGTCACCTCGTAGCCCATGCCTGAGCCTCCGCCAAAGAGTTTGTCACAACTTGCCATCAGCACTGCCACGAGGAGCAGCATCATCATTCCAAATGTTTTCTTCATTTCAATCACGTTTTATATTAATAATGTATATCAGTCTGCCAGGATGAAATCCAGCTGGCGGCGCTCGATGTTTGCCCGCGCCACCTTTATGCGCAGGGCGTCGCCCAGCTGATACTTGCGGTGGTGGCGGCGCCCCACGAGCTGGTAGTTCTTCTCGTCGAACTCATAGTAGTCGCCGTCGAGGTCGTGCATGCCTACAAGGCCCTCGCAGTGGTTCTCATCAATCTCGCAGTAGATGCCGTAGCTCTGCACGCCCGAGATGTGGGCGTCGAACTCCTGTCCCACCTTGTCGGCCATGAACTCCACCATCTTGTACTTGATGCTGTCGCGCTCGGCGTTGGCAGCCGTCTGCTCCATCTGGCTGGAGTGCTCGCACAGCTCCTCGTAGTGGTCCTGGTTTGCCGAGCGTCCTCCCTCCTGATAGCGGGTGAGCAGTCGGTGAACCATGGTGTCGGGGTAGCGTCGGATGGGAGAGGTGAAATGGGTGTAGAAGTCGAAGGCCAGTCCGTAGTGGCCGATGTTGTGGGTGGAATACTTGGCCTTCATCATGGCCCTGAGCGTGAGCGTTTCCACCAGCTTCTGCTCGCGGCTGCCCTCGGCCTGTTCCATCAGCTTGTTCAGGCCGCGTGAGAGTGCCCCGCGAGTGCCGCTGGTCTTCACCTTATAGCCGAAGGGAGCCAAGGCCGTGCGCAGGTTCTCCAGCTTCTGCGGATCGGGCTGATCGTGAACGCGGTAGACGAAGGTCTTGGCCTTGGTTTGAGATTTGAGATTAGAGTTTTGAGATTTAATATTACCGATGCTTTCGGCCACGGTGCGGTTGGCCAGCAGCATGAACTCCTCGATGAGCTGGGTGGCGTCGGTGCTTTTCTTGAAATAGCAGCGGGTGGGCTTGCCGTCCTCGTCAACGTCGAAGTGCAGCTCCTCGCGGTCGAACTTCACGGCTCCGTTCTGGAAGCGGCGCTCGCGCAGCTTCTTCGCCATCTTGTCGAGGATGCGCAGCTCCTTGGCATAGTCGCCATCCTTGCCTTGCAGCATCTCCTGCACCTCCTCGTAGGCATAGCGCCTGTTGCTCTTGATGACGGTGTGGGCCAGGTGCCACTTCTTGATGTTAGCTTCCTCGTCCAGGATGAAGATGACGCTGTAGCACAGCTTCTCCTCGTCGGGGCGCAGCGAACAGATGAAGTTGCAAAGGCGCTCGGGCAGCATGGGAATAGTGCGGTCGACCAGATAGACGCTGGTGGCGCGCTGCTGAGCCTCCTTGTCGATGACGGAGCCCTCGGTGACATAGTGCGACACGTCGGCAATGTGGACGCCCACCTCATAAAGAGTTGAGGTTTGAGGTTTGGTATTTGAGATTTGCCGTATGCTCAGCGCGTCGTCGAAGTCCTTGGCGTCGGCAGGGTCGATGGTGAAGGTGAGCACGTCGCGGAAGTCCTCGCGTCGGGCTATCTCCTCGGGGCTGATGTCGGCCGAAATCTTGTTGGCGGCCTCCTCCACGCGCTGCGGGTACTTGTAGGGCAGGTCATACTGCGCCAGTATGGCGTGCATCTCCACGTCGTTCTGGCCCTGCTGGCCCAGCACGTCGACGACCTCGCCCACCAGGTTCTTCGACTCGGGCGATGGCCACTGGGTTATTTTCACCACGGCCTTCTCGCCGGTCTTGCCGCCCTTCAGCTTCTTTTTGGGTATGAGTATGTCCTGTGCAAAGATGTTGCCCTCGGTGATGAGGAAGGCATAGTCCTTCTCCACCTGGAGGATGCCCACGGCCTGGTTGTGCTTGCGCTCCAGAATTTCGGTGACGATGGCTTCCTTGATGTGGTTCTGTCGGCGGGCCATCATGGCCACGCGCACGCGGTCGCCGCCCATGGCGCTCATCGAGTTGCGCTCGCTGACGAAGATGGGCTTGCCGCCGTCGTCGGGCAGGAACGAGTTCTTGCCGTTGGCCTTGCGTATGAACGTTCCCTCCTGCACCTGCGTCTTCAGGTTCAGCCGGTAGGTGCTGTTGTCCACCTTGCTCAGATAGTCGTCCCAGGCCATCTCGTCCATCACGTCCACGGCCAGCATCTTGGCCGGATGGGTGTCGAGCTTCAGGGCCTTGAACACTTGCTTATAGCTTAATGCCTCGCCGGGATGGGCTTGGAACAGCCCTTGAATGGCGTCGGCCACCTGTCGTTTCGACAGTCGTTTTCCTCCTTTTTTCTGTCCCATAATAATAATAGTTATTTATAGTTGTGGACAAAGTTATGAAAAAAAAACGTAACAGCCAAGCTTTTCGTCAAAAAATTTCCATAGCCACAGGCTCCTGCTTCTGGCGCTGAGGCAGGGCCACCGTCACGCGTCCCTGGCTGACGCGGTGCTTCAGGCGCTTGCCGGTGCTGAGCAGGCGGATGCCTTTCCGGGGCAGGTTCACCGTCCACGACAGCTCGGCGGGCCCGCTGGCAGTCGTGTCGGCAGGGCACCAGATGGCATACTTCTTCGCGCCGTCCTTCGAGGCCGTGAACCAGATGTCGCCCTCGTGGTAGTGGGGGGTGATGGTGGTGCTGTAGATGGCCTGTCCGTTGGCCTTGAGCCACTGGCCTATCTGGTGCAGGCGGCTGGTCACCTCGTCGTTGAGCAGCCCCTCGGGCGTGGGGCCTACGCCCAGCGCCATGTTGCCGCCCTTGGCCACTATCTCGGCCAGGGTGGCCAGCACCTGGTTGGCCGTCTTATAGCGGGCGCGGGGGGTGTAGCCCCAGTCGTCGGTCAGGGGGATGCAGCTCTCCCAGGGGTAGCCGAGCTGGCGTTCGGGAATGGTGCGCTCGGGCGTCTGATAGTTTTCGTAGGGGCCGCGTATGGTGCGGTCGACGATGATGAGTCCCGGCTGGTGGCTGCGGGCCATGCGGGCCAACCCGGGCATGTCGATGTCCTGACCGTTGCGGGCGGGATGCACCCATCCGCCGTCGAGCCAGAGGATGTCCACGCGCCCGTAGCGGCTCATGATTTCCTCAATCTGCCGGTGGGTGAACTGCTGGAATTGCTGCCAGCGCCAGGGATACTGGTCCACGGGATAGTTCACGTGGCGCCCTTTCTTGGCAAAGACGTCCCACCAGTAGAACTGCGAGTGCCAGTCGGGCTTCGAGAAATAGGCACCAATGGAAAAGCCATGCTGACGATAGGCCTCGAACACATGGCGCAGCACGTCGCGCCGCTCGTCGTCGCGAAAGGCGTGGCGGGCAATGGTGAAGTCGGTCTGCTGCGAGTCGAACATGCAGAAGCCGTCGTGGTGCTTGGTGGTGAAAATCATATATTTCATGCCCGCATCGCAGCAGGCCAAGGCCCACTGCTGGGGGTCGAACTGCGTGGGGCGGAACTCATCGGCCAGCCCCCAGTACCAGTCCATGTATTCTTGGTAGGTGCGGGTGGTGTCGCGCCTGATCCACGGCTCGTCGCAGATGCTCCACGACTCCACTATGCCAGGCACGGCATAGAGGCCCCAATGAATGAGCACGCCAAACTTCAGGTCCTGCCACTGGCGAAGGTTTTCCACTACGAGCGAGTCGTCGGGCCATTCATAGCCGTCGCTCTGCTCATGGATGTTGCCGGTCTGGGCCGCCGAAAGCAGCGACAGCATGGCCAGCACGAGTGCAAGCGCTTTGTTTCTCATCTTTTCAGGTTAGTTTTTTCCCCTACAAAGGTACGAGGAAAAAACGACTCCACAAAAAGAAATCGGCCTCAATATTGGGGAATTTTCAGGCCCTTTTTGGCCCGTTTTTCGTCCTCTTCGCAACCTGCTGGCAATCAGTGGTTTAAGAAAGGGGTATTGAGAGGCAAAAAAATGGCGTTGAGTTTTGAAAAAATCTCACGTGAGATTTTTTCACGGGAAGGCCTCCCAGAATCATGGGAAGCCTCCCCGTGAAAAAACGGCGGCGCGGGGCTTAGAGGTAGAGGCCGAAGGAGAGTGAGCGGAAACGCACACCGCCGTCCTTGAGCACGTTGTCGTTGCTGTACTTCACGTAGAAGGGCACGTCGGCTATGGTCATGTTCAGCATCCAGTCGATGGTGACGGGCCGCTGGCGGATGTTCTTCTCCATATGTTTCACCTTGTCGCCCAGGAACTTGTAGCGGGTCTTGATAGAGGCGTAGGTGTTGAAGTTGACCACGGGGCCGAAGCCAATGGCGAAGCCGTCGGCAAACTCGTGCTCATAGCGCAGCGTGGCGGTGAGCGAGAAGACTTTGATGCGCGAGAACTTCGGCTCGTAGGCCAGGGGGAAGCGCTCCACGGTGACGTTGCCGTCGGGGCCCTTGGTGAAGAGCTGGTCGTCGGTCATGCGATAGTTGCGCCAGTCAATGCCCAAGCCCAGCGACACTTTGTTGCGCTCGCGGCGGTCGAGGAAATGGTCGAGCTGCAGCACGGTGGCAAAGATTTCCCACGACTTGAACGTCGAGAAGTCCACGCGCTCGTCCACATGGGTGGGACAGGTGAAGCCTATGCCCACGTGGGCCGTCACTTCGTTGGTGTAGTGGGGATAGCTCAGGCCGTCGTTGTCGCGGCGACTCTTGCCCACCTTCACCGAGGGTATCAGCTCCCAGTGGTCGCGGCTGATGCTGGTGTTGCTCTCGTAGTTGCCGTCCACCAGGCGGATGGTGTTCTGGTAGTGGAAGTCGTCTTCGCCCTGGCGTCCGTTCACCACCACGCGCTGTAGCGAGTCGTTGCTGATGATGGTCACCTTCTGCGGGTGGTTAATGACGAGGGTGTCGGTTTGCGCAGCGATGCTGCTAAATGACAAAGCCGAAATGATAAATGATAAAATGGCGATGCGTTTCATATTCGTGTTATTTTAATAGTTCTTCCAGTTTTTCCAGGCTCTCTACGGCGCCCTCCATGTAGATGATAGTCAGCTCGGCCTGCTCGTGGGCCTTGTCCCACTGCTCCTGATAGCACAGGTAGCGGTTCTTGCCTCCGGCCGCCGGCATCTGCAGCTTGCAGGTCCAGGTGTCCCAGCGGTGGGGGTTCTTGCGGCTGGTGCGCATGTCGATGCTCTGCTCGGCGTCTTGGCCCAGCAGCTGGCGCAGCTGTCCGGCCTCCTTGCCAGTGGCGTTGAGGCGCAGGCTGCGGTAGAAGCTCAGCTGGTACTTCGCAATCGACCGGCCGCGCACGCGGGTCTCCACCATGCGCTCTTGGGGGATGATGCGCCCCTGAAACAGCTGGTCTATCTGCAGCCCCGTCTGCGCCCGTCCGGCGGTCCAGGCGGTCAGCAGCAATAGCATAATAAAAAACTTTTTCATATCTCTCTTGGTTTATTTCAGTTGCTGAACATGGTTTTCAGTTGCTGCTCCACGTCGTTGCTGTCGTCGGCCGACAGGGCGGTCATGGTGTGCTGCATTTCCGAAAGCACCACGGCGGGGTCGGTGGTGCGCTGGCCATAGACGAAGGCCACCACCTCGTCGTCGCCCTCGACAGGCTGTCCGCTGCGGCTGAAGAGCAGCCAGGCTCCTCCCGCCACCAGCACCAGCAAGGCGGCAGCCACCCTCCAGCCCCAGCGGTGCCCCGCCCCTCGGCGCTGGCCCCCTGTTCCTCTGTGTTGCGACATTGTCGCAACCTCCGTGTCGCCCTTGCCCTCCAGCTCCTGCAGGTCGAGGAACATGCCCCTCAGGGGCCGCAGGTCCTCGGCCAGCTGCTCCTCGGGCGTCTGCTGGAAAAAGGCGTAGAGCAGCTGCTCTTCCTCCAGCGTGGTCTCGCCGTCGAAGAAGCGCTCTAAGAGCGTGCGTATTTTCAGTTCATTTGTCATATCGCTTCATGTATTGTAGTCTTACTGCTTGGCGGGCGCGGCTCAGGGCCTTGCGCACGGCCACCTCGCTGCTGCCCGTCAGGGCGGCAATGTCGCGCAGCTCCATGCCCTCCATGTGGCGCAGGCGCAGGATGGTCTGCTGCAAGGGCGGCAAGCCCTCGATGACGCTGAGGATGCGCGCCAGCCGCTCGTCGTCGCCCGCATCGGCCTCGTCGGCCATCATCGAGGCATCGGGCTGCGGCCGGGGCTGGCGCCGCAACAGGCTGACGGCCATGTTGCGCGTGAGCACCGAGGCCAGCGCGTCGATGGGCAGCCGCAGCTCGGCCAGCATCTGCCAAAGGCGCAGCAGCACGTCCTGCACCACGTCCTCGGCATCCTCATCGCCCACATAGCGACGGGCCACGCCCAGCAGCTTGGGGCGCAACCGCCCCACCTCGTCCTTGAATTCCTCTTGCGTCATTCTGCTCTATATACGCAAAAACTTGCCTGTTGTGACATAATTTAGCGACAAAAATAGCGAAAATAAAATAATTCTTCGTACTTTTGCACGAAAAATATAACCAACAGCCAAAATATGGACGAACAACTTAAACAAATTGGCGAGCGTCTGCGCGGACTGCGCGACGTACTCGACATTCCCGTGGCCGACGTGGCCCGGCTCTGTGGCATCACAGAAGAACAATACATCAGGATGGAAAGCGGCGAGGGCGAGCTGTCGGTGGCCAACCTGCAGAAGATAGCCAAGGAATATGGCGTGTCGCTCGACGTGCTGATGTTTGGCGAGGAGCCCCACATGCGCAACTATTTCCTCACCCGCAAGGGCCAGGGACTGCACGTGGAGCGCCGAAGGGCCTACAACTACGAGAGCCTGGCCAGCGGATTCCGGGGCCGCAAGGCCGACCCCTTCATCGTCACCGTGGAGCCTAAGTCCGCCGACACCCCAAGGGATATGAACTCCCACTCTGGGCAGGAATTCAACATGGTGCTCGAAGGCGACATGGAGCTGACCATCGGCGAGAAGTCGCTGATACTCCACGAGGGCGACAGCATCTACTTCGACGCCACCCAGCCCCACGGCATGCGCACGCTGAACAATCAGCAAGTGAAGTTTCTGGCAATTATATTCTAAGACTTAACAAATGATAGAACGTTTTCTGAAGCAAACAAGCTTCACCTCAGTGGAGGACTACAACAAACATCTGGAGTTCATCATCCCCGAGAACTTCAACTTCGCCTACGACGTGATGGACGCGTGGGCAACGGAAAAACCCGACGGTCTGGCCCTGCTCTGGACCAACGACCAGGGCGAGGAGATTCGCGCCACCTTCAGCCAGCTGAAGGAGCAGAGCGACCAGGCCGCCAGCTACCTGCAATCGCTGGGCATCGGCAAGAACGACCCCGTGATGCTCATCCTGAAGCGCCGCTACGAGTGGTGGATAGTGATGCTGGCCCTGTGTAAGCTGGGCGCCATCGTCATTCCCGCCACCCACATGCTCACCAAAAAGGATATTGTCTACAGAAACACCCGCGCCAGCGTGAAAGCCATCATCTGCGTGGACGACAGCTATGTGATGAGCCAGATTCAGGCCGCCATGAGCGAGAGTCCCACGGTGAAAAGCGTCATTGTGGTAAAGGCCTCCCCCGCTCGGCCGGAGGACGCTTGCCCTGGCAGGAAACCCTCCGAAGGAGGGGATGTTGCGTCATGTAACCAGACACCCCCTCCTTCGGAGGGGCTTGGGGAGGCCTTCCACGACTACCAGAGTGAATGGCAGCAGGCTCCACCATTCGTGCGCCCCGCCTTCGTCAACGAGAACGACGACACCATGCTGATGTATTTCACCAGCGGCACCAGCGGCGAGCCGAAGATGGTGGCCCACGACTACCTCTACGCCATGGGACACCTCACCACGGGCGTCTTCTGGCACAACCTGCATGAAGGAAGCCTGCACCTCACCGTGGCCGACACGGGCTGGGGCAAGGCCGTATGGGGCAAGTTCTACGGACAGTGGTTCGCCGGTGCAACGGTCTTCGTCTTCGACCACGAGAAGTTCAACGCCGACACGCTGCTGCGCCAGATGGAAAAATACCGCGTGACCTCGTTCTGCGCACCACCCACCATCTACCGCTTCATGATTCGCGAGGATCTCAGCAAATACGACCTCTCGGCGCTGGAATACTGCTGCACCGCCGGCGAGGCGCTCAATCCTGCCGTCTACGATAAGTTCCTGGAAAAGACGGGCATCCGCATGATGGAGGGATTTGGCCAGACGGAGACGACGATGACCCTGGGAACCTTCCCGTGGATGACGCCGAAGCCCGGAAGCATGGGCATTCCCAACGCACAGTACGACATAGACCTGCTGCGCCCCGACGGCACCAGCTGCGAGGACGGTGAAAAGGGCGAGATAGTGGTGCGCGTAGGCGACAAGAAGCCCATCGGACTGTTCAAGGGCTACTATCGCGACGAGGAGAAGACCCGCGAGGCCTGGCACGACGGCCTGTACCACACGGGCGACATGGCCTGGCGCGACGAGGACGGCTACTACTGGTTCGAGGGCCGCATCGACGACGTCATCAAGTCCAGCGGCTACCGCATCGGCCCCTTCGAGGTGGAGAGCGCCCTGATGACCCATCCCGCCGTGGTGGAATGTGCCATCACCGGCGTGCCCGACGACATCCGAGGCATGGTGGTGAAGGCCACCGTGGTGCTGGGCAAAGAATGGAAGGCGAAGGCCGGCGATGAGCTGGTGAAGGAGCTCCAGCAGCACGTGAAGAAGGTCACCGCCCCCTACAAATATCCGCGCATCGTGGAATTTGTCGATGAACTGCCAAAGACCATCAGCGGCAAGATTCGCCGCGTGGAGATAAGAAAGAAAGATGCTGAGAAATAGGCTCACGTCATACTATCCCTGGCTGGCCATAGCACTCTGGGCTGTGGTCTGCTTTGTATTCTTCCAGTTCGCCTACGAATACCACTTCTTCTACAAGGAGCAGAACCAGCTGTTTCTCTGCTCAGCCGACTATTTAGCCACTTATCATGGCCCGGGCTGGCTGGCCCGCCTGGCGGGCGACTTCCTCACGCAGTATTTCTATTACCGATATGCCGGCGCAGCCATCCTCGCCCTCTGCCTCTTGGGCGTGGGGGCCTTGCTCTATGCCTCACTCCATCGGCTGGGCCTGTGGCGATGGCTGGCGCTCGTCGTCGCCCTCGTGGCCATGCTGATTGAGGCCGTGTTCCACCTGCGCTACGACTTCCCCTTGAGCGGCACCGTGGCCGTCATGGGATGGGCGCTGTTCTTCTTTATTTATTCGAGGTGCGAGGTGCGAGGTACGAGGTACGAGGATAGTTCCAGCGTACAGGCTAATCTCGCACCTCGTACCTCGCACCTCGCACCTCGTATCTCACACCACGCACCTCGCACCTCATACCTCGTACCTCGTACCTCGCACCTCGTACCTCGAAAAATACTCCCCCTATTCATCATCCTTCCCCTCGCCGTCTGGCTCTTCGGACAGCCACAACTGGGGCGGATAGGGGCACCCGAATGGCAGTTGGAACGCATGCTCGCCGTGGACAACGAGTATCGCTTCGGCAATTACGACCGTGTGGTGAGCCTCGTGGAGCAGGAAGAGCAGCCACTGCCGGAAATGATGTTCTTCTATAATCTGGTCATGGCCCAGCGCGGCCAACTGCCCGACCAGCTGCTGCGATACGTGCCCAACGAGCTGGGAACGCTTCACCGCATCGGCCCTGACACGCCCCTCTACACCATCAAGAACATGAACGAGCTCTACTGGGTGCTGGGCGACATGACCTTCACTGAGCGGGCGGCCATGATGGCCAATGTCTTCTCAAAGATCAACCGCAACGTGCGAATGGTGAAGCGACTCGCGGAATGTAACCTCGTGAGCGGCGACACGCTGGCCTCCCGCAAGTACCTGCGCCTGCTGGAGCAGACCGTGGCCTACGCCGACTGGGCACGCCAAGCCCCCACCGCCCCACTCTACCGCCAGAAAGCGCAGTCGCGCAACCTCCAGGACACGCTGGCCGTCACCGACAACTCCCATTTCATCATGATGCAGCTGCTCGACTCCAACCCGCAGAACACCGTGGCCCTCGACTACATGCTGTGTACGGAGTTACTGCTGAAGGACATAACCAACTTCAAGCGCGACTACGACCGCTACTGTTCGGAGCGTCCCCGCCTGAAACGACTCTACCAGGAGGCGCTCTGCATCTGGCTCGCCGGCACCAACGCGCCTCGCGAGGAGTGGCAGCGGCTCATCCTGATGCCCGAAGTGGCGCAGCGCTTCCAGCAATACAACCAGCAGCGGGGCAGCGGGGCCTTCCGCGACACCTACTGGTACTACTTTGACAAAGCACAAACTCACCAACAGCCATGAAGCACTTGCTATACCTTATTATATTATTAGCTGCTTGCACGCCCACGCCGAAGGATGTTCAGCAGGTGGACGCGCTGCCGCCCATCTATCCTGACTACTGCGACGTGACCATTCCCGTGAACATTGCGCCGCTGAACTTCCTGCTACGGGCCGACGGATGCGACGCTATAGAGGTGAGGGCGGAAGGAACGGACATCATCAGTCCCGACCAGCCTGCGCTGAGACTGAACAGAGAGGGGAATGAGGCGGTCTTCGACATGGACGAATGGAAGGAGCTGCTGGCATGGATGGCCCAAGTGGGCATGCCGCTCCGCGTCACCGTCACCGCCCGCATCGACGGCCAGTGGCGGCAGTACCGTCCCTTCACCTGGACCGTGACGAAGGACAGCGTGGACCCCTGGCTCACCTACCGCCTGATAGAACCCGACTACGAGGTGTGGAACCATGTGGAGATTCGCCAGCGCTGCGTGGAGAACTACGACGAGGCACCCTTGGCCGACTACGAGCACCAGGAGAACCGCTGCATGAACTGCCACACCTTCGGCTCGCAGCGCCCCGACCTGAGCATGCTCTACGTGCGAGGCCCCGGTGGGGGCGCCATCCTGAACGAGGGCGGCCGGCTGCGCAAGCTCGACCTGAAGGCCGACTCGCTCATCAGCAGCAGCGTCTACTTCGGCTTCTCGCCCTCCGGCCGTTACCTGTGTTTCTCCACGAACCTCATCATCCCCGCCTTCCACAGCCAGCCCCGCAAGCGCCTGGAGGTGTTCGACTCGAAGAGCGACGTCTACGTGGCCGACCTGCAAGAGCACCGCATGGTGCGCAGCCCGCTGACGGCCAGCCCCCATGTGTTCGAGACCTTCCCCACCTTCTCGCCCGACGGAAAGTATGTCTACTACTGCGCCGCCGACAGCGTCCTGCTGCCGCAGGACGTGGAGCAGCTGCAATACGCCCTGGTGCGCATTCCCTTCGACGAGCGCTCAGGCTCCTTCGGCACCCAAGTGGACACCATCGTCCCGTCTGTTGCTGTATCACAGCAACAGACAAAGGCTTCCGTGTGCCACCCGCGCCTCTCGCCCGACGGCCGCTACCTGCTCTTCACCGTGGCCCACTACGGCACCTTCCCCATCTGGCACCCCGAGGCCGACCTTCAGCTCATGGACCTGCAGACGGGCACCATCGACACGCTGGGCGTAGTGAACAGCGCCAAGAGCGACACCTATCACTCCTGGTCGTCGAACAGCCGCTGGTTCGTCTTCGCCTCGAAGCGCGACGACGGCCTTTACGGCAAGCCTTATTTCTGCTACATCGACCGCGAGGGCCGCGCCCACAAGCCGTTCTGTCTGCCGCAGCGCTATCCCCGCTTCTATGACAACACGCTGAAGTCGTTCAACGCCCCCGAACTGGGCCGAGGCCGCGTGCCTTTCACACCCGACGACGTAGCACGCGCCATGAAGCTTGAGGCTGAGAAATTCCAGTAGTTCATACTACGAATTATACGAATTAAACGAATTTTTAAAGCCCTAAGGGTGACTACTAATAGGCTTTATACTACGAATTATACGAATTAAACGAATTTTCAAAGCCCTAAGGGTGACTACTAATAGGCTTTATACTACGAATTATACGAATTAAACGAATAATTAAGGCAATAACATAGGAGTTGACCCAAATAATACTAAAATGCAGTCAGAAATGGCTGCATCTATCTCTCAAGAATAAAAATTTATCTCTCAAGAATAAAATAGGCAATATTATCTTGAATTTGTAAATTATCTATGAAATCACATAGTGGTAACATCAATTCAGATAATTCAAACCAATAATAGTCAAATACAGTTTCTCCATTATGCGACCACATTGTGATACTATCTATAGCTTCTTCAAATAGTTTATCACGCAATATTGGCAAATCACTATAAACAAGTCTTTTATCGTTTTTCTTCCTAACATAATACCCCATAATCTTACACCCATTACCTTCAAGTTGTATTGGAGCATTTTCTTGTTTCATTGCTATGAATGCACGTAGCCCATCATCTGATTTTTGTCTTTCCTCACGATAAACGAATGAAAGTTGTTTGTCACTCTCACCATACCATTCACTCTCTATTACCCTTCTTGTAGGGAATTCATTAAATGTCAACGTTTCCATAATGCAAAGGTAACATTTTTCTTTCAAACAAACTATTTATATTAGAAATGATTAACAGTTATGATTAATTTCAACCAAGCAATTAGCATTATAAGAAGAAACGGAGGCTTCAAACCAAATAGAAGAGATACGTCATATTACAGAACTTATACTATTGAAGGTAATAGACCATTGCAAGCAAGAGTTTCAAATCACGGAACTTGGTTGTGGACTTGGTATGACAAAGACTATGACCCATCATATGCTATTAATTTCTGTGTTGTGTTTTCTGAAAATGGTGCATATGATTCTGATGTGTCAGTTGATATGACTATAAAAGATGAAAGAGGAAATATAATTGGACAGAAGAAACCATTTGAAGTTATACAGTATGTCTATAATTGTCAATTGTTAGACATTAATGATGCAACGCTGATTAATCAACAAGTACAATCTATTTGGCGAAACAAAGGCTTTAATGACCCATTTGCGAACACGCCAAAGAAAGCTAAAGTAATGAGATTAAAGCCAAACGAGCCAATAGAACAAATAGTAGAAAATAAACAATGTAATACAAATAGAAATATGAATAGACAAATTATTAGATTGACAGAATCAGACTTACATAGAATTGTAAAGAAGTCAGTAAGCAAAATATTAAAAGAAAGCTATGCAGATGACAGGTATAATATGGGTACATTTTGCAATAGTGGTGATAAACAATATGATAGTTTATCAGACAAACTTTTTGCTTACATTGAAGATTGGGGAATATCAAGGCAAATGGAAGGGAACAAGACCTTTCAAGAAGGAAGAAAAATGCTTCACCAAGCATTAAAAACCTTAGAGCAAGGTTTTAGAGAGTACAATAACTATGATGGTGGAGGTGCTAGTGATGGTGACGAAGGTTTTTCTGACTATAGCGGAGGTTCATTATATTAAGCAGCAACCAAACCTACTCTAATCTCAGACCACTTCTTAACAAGTCCAATCGACTTGTCGAACATATGGGCGAATCGTTCTGATTCGCTCATTTTTCTTGTATTCCAACGATACACAGCCTCGCCAATATAGGACTGTAAATGCTCATCAGATACATCGTGATAGCAACCGACAATCATCCTTCTGAAGTGACTCCAAAAGCCCTCGATGCTATTGGTGAATACGTCACCATTGGCATACTCTTCAGCACCGTGAGCAACAACAGCGTGAGTATAGCCTAACTCTGCAAGTCCATTATATGCTGACAGTTCATCAGTGATGACTCTTGAGCCATCAGCAACAAACTGCTGAATGATGGGCTGCAATGTGGCTCTATCTGTCTTCTCCACAACAATTGCGTGAACATACGTTATGTTCTCAACCTCCCCCTTACTGTTAGTAAAGGTGCTACGCTCCATCATACCAAAGACAGGTGTCTTTGTCTTGGTTGAACGACCTTGAGTTTTTGGTGTACGCATTGACTTGTGTTTCCACTTTTCCTTACCACCGATGTACACCTCATCGCACTCCACAGTACCCTCAAATGCCTCAGCATCGCTCTGAGGATAAAGCAAACGCACCTTCTGAAGCATATACCAAGCAGTGGTCTGAGTCACCTCGATGTTCCTTGCAAGTTGGTATGAACTAATGCCCTTCTTGTGGGATGAGATAAAGTACATAGCCAAGAACCACTTGATGAGCGGCAACTTGGTATTCTCGAAGATAGTACCAACAAGGCAAGAAAAGTTCTTTCCACAGTGCTTGCAGCGGAACTTACCATCCTTGCGAACAGCACAGTGATGCCCACCACAGTAGGGACATACAACGTCACCGTCAGACCAACGTGATTCAATGATGGCTTGCTTACACTTCTCATCAGAGGTAAAGTATGAGGTGAGGGAGATAACGCTGTTGAACTTCTTGAAATCTATCATATCCTTGAGGTTTTTTATTTAAATTCTAATGCAAAGATACAGTTTTTTCAAGTGCGAGGTCTCCTTTCTATACGTATAATATTTACAAACTTGCAGTATATTTCCTCATTCAATTTACATAGTAAATTGTTCATAATAATGCTATGATGAAAAGACAATACAAAAATAATTCCTCGAAATCACGAAGATTCCAAGGAATTATTAAAAAGTTGGGTCAACTTCTATGTTATTACCATAATTAAAGCCCTAAGGGTGACTACTAATAGGCTTTATACTACGAATTATACGAATTAAACGAATTTTCAAAGCCCTAAGGGTGACTACTAATAGGCTTTATACTACGAATTATACGAATTAAACGAATTTTCAAAGCCCTAAGGGACTGACTTCCAATGGGCTTTATACTACGGTTTTAACGGATTACACGGTTTTTGCAAGCCTTGAAGATGCTTAGCAAAAACCGTGTAATGCGTTTAAAGCGTTGTGGAGCCTTATTACTTCACCACTTTCTTTCCGTTCCTGATGAAGAGTCCCTTCCGGCTGGCGTTGACGCGCTGGCCCTGCAGGTTGTAGAGAGGAGCGTTGGCCTCAGCAGCACCCAGCGTGCTGATGCCATCGGGCACGGGCTTGGCCGTGACGGTGATCTTGCCTGAGATGAACTCCACGCCATAGCTCTCGGCCTCGCCGCTGGCCACGCTGACCATATAGATGCCCGGGATGGACGCTTCGTTGGCCGCCGTTTCAAAGACGGGTGCCTGCAGCCATACCGGCTCGGCGTCGTGGTCCAGCAGTCCCTCGTAGCTGAGCTGGAACTCGGGGTTAGGCTGACCTTCCTCGCGCTCCACGTCCACCACGGTGGCCTTCACGCCGTCCACCTTACGCACGATGATATAGCCGTCGATGAAATTCACCAGTTCAGCGTTCTTCACCGTTCCCGGGGCGACGGTGATGGGATAGCGCCCGGCCGGCGACCACTTGGTGGCCTCGCAGCTGATCACGGGCTTGCCTTCGATCTTCTCGCCCGACACATTATAATAGAACTCGGGGTTGTCCTCACCGTAGAAGCGGATGGCGTTGCGCACCTTCACGCTGGTGCCCACCTGATAGATGTTGTTCTCGCCGAACTCGCTCCACTGTGCAGCCTGCACATACTTGGTCTTCAGTCCGCTGTAGACATAGAGCTTGGCGGTTCCGAAGGGCAATCCTTCAAAGACGCCTGCTCCCTTCAGCTCGGGCACCTTCTTCGAGATGACGCGCAGCTCCATCAGCCCCGTGCATCCACAGAAGGCCTCGCGGCCGATGGCGGTCAGCGACTCGGGCAGTCGCACGCGGCGCAGCGACGAGCAGTTCTTGAACAGGGTGTCGGGCAGTGTGGTTTCCACCAGCTCGGCCTTGGTCAGGTCGAGTACGCGCAGGCGGCCGTTGGTGGCTTCGCCCTTGATGTCCCATCCAGCCAGGTGGCGCAGGTAGAACAGGTCGTCGTGGTTGATGGGGCCGCTGACGGTAAGAGTGCCGATAACGCTGTTCTCAATGGTGTCGGTCAGCTCGATGGCTTCTCTCAGTGTTCCGGCCTCGGCCACGGTAATATCCTCACTGCGCATCAGCGAGTGGTTCTTGCTCTTGATGCCGACAATCATGTCCTGGCCCATGTTAAAGTCATAGTAGCCTGGATTCAGCTGGCTGATAAAGAAATAGCCGTCTTCTTCGCCCGACCATCCCCAGTTCACTGACACCTGCCCCTCGGCGTTGTAGCCGTCGAAGACGAAGGCATGTCCGCCGCTCATCCAGCTGGAGCCGCCATAGTAGAGGGGACCGTTCTCAGACAGCTCAGTATAGATCAGGTTCATCCAATCCGGCTCGCTGTAGCTGTCGCGATGGAGGCACTCGGCATCCTCGAATCCAAAATACTGGCGCAGACCGTCGGCAGCATCCTCAGAATAGGCTCCGCTGCCTACGTTGGGTCCGTCATACTGCATGTCGGCTGCCACGCCGCAGTCGCGCATCAGCAGTGCCACGGCATCGGCCTCCTGCTGGGTGTAGTTGCCAGCTTTATAGCTGTCGAGCATGTGGAGCCAATCGTAGTAGTCGTCCTCGAAATTGGCCGTTACGGCCTCGCCGCTGGTGTTATGCTGCGGATAGTAGATGGTGCGGGTGCCCTGCCCGTGGTCGGGCGTCTTATGATAGTTCAGCACCTGCGCCATGGCGGTGGCCACGCAGCCGGTGAGACACTTGGTGGTGGCATTGTAAGTAGGACACATATTATTATATGGTTCCGTCTGATCCCATTTCGACGTGACCATCGTAGGAACCTCCATAGGGAAGGTCAAGGGGTCGGGCGTGGTGACCCTCATGGGCACCTGGTTCTTCACCATGTGCTTTGCAGCCAAGGCCGTGGCCTCTAACCACCAGCGGAAGTTCTCGTTCTTGCCGCCGGAATAGCGTGCGGTGGAAACGCCCAGCACGGCGGGCATCAGGTCGTCGGCCGCCACTACGGCAAAGCCGTTCTCCTCGCTGCCAATGACCTCGATCTGCTCCATGCTCCTGAGCACCTTCATGGGCGAGTTGTCGGGAGCCATATGGCGCATGGCGCGCTGCTTGTTGATGGCCTGGCGGGCGGCAGCTTTCATTTCGTCCTTCGACCGTGGAGCAGACAAGGCTACTGATGCCGACACGGTCAGCAGCATTGCCAAAAGTAACAATTTCTTCATTGTTGCGTAATTCTTTTTACTAAGTTCAGTATATAAATAGGAAAATCGTTGCAAAATTACAACTTTTTTAGAAAAAACATACACAATGAGCAAACTTTTTTATAACTTTGCCCGCAAATTCTAAAAACCGCAATCTTAAATCAAAAACAGCAGTATGAAAAATATACTTGTCATAGGTTCTACCGGCCAGATTGGCTCGGAGCTGACCATGGAGTTACGCAAGCGTTATGGCAACGGCCACGTGGTGGCCGGATACATCAAGGGTGCCGAGCCGAAGGGCCCCCTGGCCGAGAGCGGGCCGATGGCCCTGGCCGACGTGACCGACGGTGAGGGAATAGCCCGCGTGGTGAAGGAAAACCACATCGACACCATCTACAACCTGGCAGCCCTGCTGTCGGTGGTGGCCGAGAGCAAGCCCCGCCTGGCCTGGCAGATAGGCATCGACGGCCTGTGGAACATTCTGGAGGTGGCGCGTCAGGAGGGCTGCGCCGTGTTCACCCCCAGCAGCATCGGCAGCTTCGGCCTGGAAACGCCCCACGAGATGACGCCGCAGGACACCATCCAGCGCCCGCGCACCATCTACGGCGTGTCGAAGGTGACCACCGAGCTGGTCAGCGACTGGTATCACTACAAGTACGGCGTTGACACGCGGTCAGTGCGCTTCCCGGGCATCATCAGCCACGTCACGCCGCCGGGTGGCGGCACCACCGACTATGCCGTGGACATCTACTACTACGCCGTGCGCGGTCAGAAGTTCACCTGCCCCATCAAGGCCGGCACGCGCATGGACATGATGTATATGCCCGACGCGCTGCACGCCGCCATTCAGCTGATGGAGGCCGACCCCACGCGGCTCATCCACCACAACGGCTTCAACGTGGCGGCCATGAGCTTCGACCCCGACATGATCTTCCACGCCATCAAGAAGCTGCGCCCGGAGTTTGAGATGGACTACGACATCGACCCCCTGAAGCAGAGCATTGCCGACTCCTGGCCCGACATGATGGACGACACCTGCGCCCGCCGCGAATGGGGCTGGGAGCACCACTACGGACTGAAGGAAATGACGGCCGACATGCTCGAAAAACTGAGTCAGCGGCTCCAGCGCGACGGCAGGCTGTGAGCCCGAAGAACCTCTTTGTAGTTCAGGAGTTCGGGAGTTGCGGGAGTTCTTCGCGAGCGAAGCGAGCAAGCTCGAGCGCAGACGTTAGACCTTTCTCTACGCTTTTCAGGTGGTTGTTATTGAAGTGCCATCGTAGCAGAACTATTGTCTGCACTTCGGAACTTCTGTAACTCCAGAACTCCTACAACTTGAGAAACTTGAATTATCTTACTTTTGCCCAAATACAAAATGGGCCAGGCCACGTATGCCCGACTGAATAAAACTCGGAGTTCAGCGGCCGCCCACACCTATAAGGACGCCCGCTCGCATTAATAAGGGCGGCCGCCCTTATTAATGTGGGCGGCCGCCCGAATTGGGCAAACCGGTACCTTTTTCCCTGTTACTCAGTGCTTTTTCCCTTTTTCTCCCATGTCTTTTCCCTTTTATCCCGTGCTCCCGTTTCAGCAGGCAGGGGTTTCTGAGTGAAAAAGCATGGCCTTTTGCTAAAATCTCACGTGAGATATTGTTCTGGGAGCCCTTCCATATAAAAAAACTTGTGTTTCGTTATTTTGAACTCGTTTTGTGGGAACAAAATTCATTGCCCCGCTTGAAAAAAAGCCTATGCACTTGGACATCTGTTTTGGCCTTCGGCGCAGCCTCTCCCCGCCCCTGCAAGGGGAGGGGTTGGGGGTGGGGTCTGTAACTTCCTTTTATGTGCTCACAACCCCAGTTTATACTTCTTGAAGACCCTGATTACGAGGATAATAACGAAAAAAAATGAGAAATACTGCTTAATTACAGACCCCACCCCCAACCCCTCCCCTTGCAGGGGCGGGGAGAGGCTGCGCACCATGCCAAGCTACTGTTCAACCGCACAAAACGAATAAACTTAATTGAGACAATATAATGGGGAGCCTCCCCGAGTTTTTGGGGCCTTCTGAAAAAAACTGAAAGGCCATCGAAATAAAAAAATGAACATTTTTTTGGAAATTTCTGTCTTTTTTCGTAATTTTGTACCCAAATAGCCATAACAGAGCATGAAGAGGAGAATTGTGATCAAGGTGGGATCGAACGTGCTGACGCGCCAGAACGGCAAACTGGACGTGACACGCATGTCGGCCATAGTGGACCAGATAGCCTGGCTGCGCAGCCACGACTACGAGGTCATACTGGTTTCTTCGGGCGCAGTGGCCTGCGGCCGACGGGAGCTCACCGTGGACCACCAGCTCGACTCCGTGGAGCAGCGCCAGCTGTTCTCCGCCGTGGGACAGGTGAAGCTGGTGGGCCTCTACTACGACCTGTTTCGCGAATATGGCATTCACGTGGGCCAGGTGCTCACGATGAAGGAGAACTTCGAGCCGGGCGAGCAGTACCGCAACCAGCGGGCCTGCATGACCGTGATGCTGGAAAACGGGGTGCTGCCCATTGTCAACGAGAACGACACGGTGAGCGTGACCGAGCTGATGTTCACCGACAACGACGAGCTCTCGGGACTCATTGCCCAGATGATGAAGGCCCACACGCTGGTGCTGCTCTCGAACATCGACGGCATCTACGACGGCCACCCCGACGACCCGCAGTCGCGCATCATCCCCCGCGTGGAACCGGGCACCGACCTCTCGCAATACATCAAGGAGGAGAAGAGCGCCTTCGGCCGGGGAGGCATGCACTCGAAGTACACCACGGCCCAGAAGGTGCAGCAGGCCGGCATCAGCGTCGTCATAGCCAACGGCGAGCGCGACAACATACTCATAGACCTGGTGGAGAACAGGCAGAACACACCACACACGGAATTCATAGCATGCAACTGACAGATACATTCAAACGCGCAAAGCAAGCCAGCAAGACGCTGGCCCTGCTGAGCGACGAGCAGCGCAACGAGGTGCTGCTCAGCGTGGCCGATGCCATTGGCCGGCACGAACAGCGCATACTCAGCGCCAACGCCCGCGATCTGGCCAAGATGGACCCCGCGAACCCGCTCTACGACCGCCTGCAGCTCACCCCCGGGCGCCTGGCCGGCATAGCCGCCGACATGCGCAACGTGGCCTCGCTGCCCTCGCCCCTGGGCCACATCACCAAGCAGAAGACGCTGCCCAACGGCATGCGCCTGTGCCGCGTGAGCGTGCCCTTCGGCGTCATCGGCATGATCTACGAGGCCCGGCCCAACGTCACCTTCGACGTCTTCTCGCTCTGCTTCAAGAGCGGCAACGCCTGCGTGCTGAAGGGCGGCAAGGATGCCGACGAGAGCAACCGCGAGGAGGTGGCCCTGATCCACGAGGTGCTCGGCAGCCACGGCATCAGCCCCGACGTGGTGACGCTGCTGCCCGCCACCCACGAGGCCACGGCCCAGATGCTCTCGGCCGTGGGATATATCGACCTGTGCATACCGCGTGGCGGCCGCAAACTCATCGACTTTGTGCGCGACACGGCCCGCGTGCCCGTCATCGAGACCGGCGCCGGCGTGGTGAACACCTATTTCGACAAGGACGGCGACCTAAGCATGGGCCGCGACATCATCCTGAACGCCAAGACCAGGCGCGTCAGCGTGTGCAACGCCCTGGACTGCCTCATCATCCACCAGAGCCGCCTGGCCGACCTGCCCCAGCTGGTGCTGCCCCTCCTTGAGCACAGCCCCGCCGTGGAACTCCTGGCCGACGAGCAGGCCTACGCAGCGCTGGAAAGCTCACCACTCATCACTCCTTACTCATCACTCGTCAACCCCCACTCATCACTCAGCTACGACACTGAGTTCATGGACTATAAGCTGGCCATCAAGACCGTGGCAAGCCTCGACGAGGCCCTCGACCACATCGACCGCTATGGCTCGGGCCACAGCGAGGCCATCATCACCAGCGACGAGCAGGCCGCCCGCCGCTTCCAGCAGCATGTCGATGCTGCCTGCGTCTACTGGAACGTACCCACTTCGTTCACTGACGGTGCCCAGTTCGGACTTGGAGCCGAGATAGGCATCTCTACCCAAAAGCTGGGGCCACGCGGACCCATGGCCCTGGAGGAAATCACCACCTACAAGTGGCTCATTGAAGGAGAAGGACAAACACGACAATGAATCTGCGGAGAATCATCGTCCTGCTGCTGAGCCTCTGCCTATGGCAGGCCACCGAGGCCCAGACCACTGCAACAACCGAGTTGGAACAGTTGCAGCAGGAGATGTATCGCTACTACTCGACCCAACAGGTGGAGAAATTCACCAGTGCAGTGGAACGCCTGAAGAAGGTGGCGCTGCAGCAGGGCGACGAACGTGCGTTCTACAAGGCATGGACGAACCAGGCCACCTACAACTTCACCCACGTGAGCCGCCAGAAGGGACTGGACGACGGCAACGAGATGCACCTCTACGCTCAGGAGCACGACAGCAAGTACGGTCTCTATGCCGCTACCTATGCCAACGCCCACATGCTCACCAACCTGAAACAGTACGTGCTGGCCGAGAAGAACTACCTGAGCTGCCTGGAATACCTGGACCGCTACTTCCCCGACGAGAGCAAGGCCGCCATCTACCTCTCGCTGGCAAAAATCTATCATAACACCAATCAACAGGAGAAAGTGAAGGACTGTGCCCAAAAGGCACTCAACGACCCACACGCCAGCAAGATTCACCGGCTGAACGCCATGAGCTATATCTGCCTCATCTACAGCCAACTCGACGGCCGAAACCTCGACGAGTTCAACAAAGCCTACGCTGAGCGGCAGAAGATGAAGGAAGAGATAGGGCAGAACGGGTTCTTCGACTTGATCCTCGATTTTGAACACGCCCTGCTCAACGAGCATTACGAAGAGGCACTGGCATACATCGAACAGATGACACCGCTGGACCAGAAAAGTAACAGGGTGCGGTTCTACGAGAAGATAGGCAACTATAAGGAGGCCCTCCACTGGTACAAGCTCTACCGCGACCACCGCGACTCCATCAATGTGGCCGATGCCAGGCAGCAAGCCACGGAATACTCCGTGGAGTTGGGCCTTGCACGCACCGAGAACGAGGCTAAGGACCTGCGACTGGCCAACCAGGAACTGAGGCTGAACCAGATGGAGTCGAAAATGGAACAGCAGCGGCTGGAAGCCGAATCGAAGGAGCTGGCACTGAAAAACAAGGAGATGGAGCTGGAAAACGCCACCATTCAGCTGCAGAACGCCACGCTGGACTCGAAAACACAGGAGCTGAAGCTGCGCGAGGCTAACCTGTTGATGGAAGCCGAGCAGCGCGCCAAGCAGCAGCGGCGCATGACCCGCCACTTCTTCTACGTCCTCGGCGGCGTCGTCATGGCCTCGCTGGTCTTCTTCCTCTGGCGACGCCAGAAACAGATGAAGAAACTCAGCGCCATGCACGAGCAGCTGCTCGAAGCCTACGACCAGCTGGAAGAAACCACCTCGGCCAAGGAGCGAATAGAAAGCGAGCTGAGAATTGCCCGCGACATACAGATGTCGATGGTGCCCAGCGACTTCCCCCATAGGCCCGACCTGGAACTGGCGGCCTATATGAAACCCGCCAAGGAGGTGGGCGGCGACCTCTACAGCTTCATCATCATCGGCGAAACGCTCTACTTCTGCATCGGCGACGTCAGCGGAAAGGGCGTGCCCGCCTCGCTCTTCATGGCACAGGCCACCCGACTGTTCCGCTCGCAGGCCATCCTGCAGCAGACGCCCGAGCAGATAGCCAACAACCTGAACGACGAGCTGTCGGTGAACAACGAGCAAGGAATGTTCGTCACCATGTTCATCGGCATGGCCAACCTCCACAGCGGCCACCTCGACTTCTGCAACTGCGGCCATAATCCGCCCGTACTGGCCAACCATTTCATGGAAATGGAGGCCAACGCACCCATCGGCCTGTGGCCGGGACTGGTGTTCGAGGGCCAGCAGTTAGACGACATTCGCGGGCAACGACTCTTCCTCTACACCGACGGACTGAACGAGGCCGAGGACAACTGGCAGAACCAGTTCAGCGACAAGATCATGCTCTCGCTGCTCATCGGACATCCCACCTACGACAGCGAGAAGACCATCGAGATGTTCAAGCACGAGGTGGCCGAACACGTGGGCAACGCCGATCCCTCCGACGACCTCACCATGATGTGCATCAAGATCAAGTAACCGGCAGCGCCCCTCCCACCCTGCGGATGGGACGCCGCTCAAGAAAAAAAACGAACAACAAACATGAAAACTTTTATCAACGTAGACGACATCGGCCCGCTGCAGCAAGCGCTGGCCGAAGCACAGGAAATCAAGGACGACCGTTTCAAATATCAGCAGCTGGGCAAGAACAAGACGCTGATGATGATTTTCTTCAACAACTCGCTGCGCACACGCCTCAGCACGCAGAAAGCCGCCATGAACATGGGCATGAACGTCATCGTGCTCGACGTGAATGCCGGCGCATGGAAACTGGAAACCGAGCGCGGCGTCATCATGGACGGCGACAAGAGCGAGCACCTGCTGGAGGCCATCCCCGTGATGGGCTGCTACTGCGACATCATCGGCGTGCGCTCCTTTGCCGGACTGAGCGACCGCGAGCGCGACTACGCCGAGACGGTGCTCCAACAGTTCATCATGTACAGCGGACGGCCCGTCTTCGCCATGGAAACGGCCACCGTGCATCCGTTGCAGGCCTTTGCCGACCTGATCACCATCAAGGAGTATTGGAAAAGCGAGAAGAAGCCAAAGGTGGTGCTCACGTGGGCACCTCACTGCCGCGCACTGCCACAGGCCGTGCCCAACAGCTTTGCGCAGTGGATGCGGGCCGCCGACGTAGATTTCGTGGTCACCCATCCGCAGGGCTACGAGCTGGACCCGAAGTTCGTGGGCGACGCCCGCGTGGAATACGACCAGCGGAAAGCCTTCGAGGGCGCAGACTTCATCTACGCCAAGAACTGGTCGAACCCGGGCGTGACCAATCCCGCCGACTACGGCCAGATAACCAGCCGCGACATGGCGTGGACGGTGGACAGCGAGCACATGTCGTGGACGAACCACGCCAAGTTCATGCACTGCCTGCCCGTACGCCGTGGACTCATCGTCACCGACGACGTCATCGAGAGCCCCGACAGCATCGTCATCCCCGAGGCAGCCAACCGCGAGATTAGCTGTTCCGTGGTGCTGAAACGCATGCTGGAAGCTTTGTAACAGCATTGTCATGCCATTCAGGGCGCATATTACAATTATTCTTCGTAACTTTGCGCCCTGAAATTGATAATAGTAAACAGGAAAGCAAAAATGTCAATGATGGGAATGCCCTTATGGGCCTGGATTGTATTTTATGTATTAGTGTTTATCATGCTCATTGCCGACCTGAAAATGTTCGGCAAGAAGGGACAGCATGAAGTGAGCGTGAAAGAAGCGCTGAAGATGACCGCCGTGTGGATAGGCATTTCGCTGGTGTTCTGCTGGGGCATCTATCTTTTCTACCCCGTGGAGCCTCACGAGAAGGCCATGGAGTTCCTGGCCGGCTACCTGATAGAAAAGTCGCTGTCGATGGACAATCTGTTCGTGTTCCTCATGCTCTTCTCGTTCTTCGGCATCCAGCGCAAGTATCAGCACGAAGTGCTCTTCTGGGGCATCTTCGGCGCATTGGTGCTGCGCAGCGTGTTCATCTTCGCAGGCGCCGCCATGGTCGAGCGCTTCGAGTGGGTGCTCGGACTCTTTGGCCTGTTCCTGCTCTACACGGGCTCGAAGATGTTCACCCACGACGAAGAACAGACGGGCGACCCGGGCAACAACTTCATCGTGCGGCTGTTCAAGCGGTTCTTCCCCGTGACCGACAAGATGCACGACGACAAGTTCTTCGTCACCGAGGAGAAGAAGGACAAGCAGGGCAACACCATCCTGCGTCGTGTGGCCACGCCGCTGTTCATTGCCCTCATTGTCATCGAGACCACCGACGTGGCTTTCGCCGTAGACTCCATTCCCGCTGTGTTCAGCGTCAGCCGCGATCCGTTCATCGTTCTCACGTCAAACATCTTCGCCATCCTGGGCCTGCGCGCCCTTTATTTCGCGCTGGCCGCCGTGGCAAAGTATTTCTCTTACCTGAAATATGGTCTGGGCGTGATTCTCATTTTTGTGGGCATCAAGATGCTGCTTGCCATGAATGAGTATATCAACGAGCTGGGCAGCCTGGTGGGTCTGAACTTGAACATGCCTCACATCGAGATTCCGACGCTTTGGTCGCTCATCTTTATTTTCGGCACGCTGGTGCTGTCGATGGGCCTGTCGGTGATTATTTCCCGCAGCAAGGAGAACTAAAGCGGCAGCGACATCACAAAGCGGGCGCCGGCGGTGTAGTTGGTGTCGAGCTTGATGTCGCCTCCTAATCTGCGGGCGATGCTTCGCGCCACGGTGAGGCCTATGCCGGCTCCGTCGGTATATTTGTCAACCTTCATGAACTCGTCGAAAATGCTCTCGGCCTGGTCGGGAGCTATTCCTATGCCCGTGTCCTCGACGATGAAGTTGAGGCACGTTGGCGTCTTCTTCAGTCGGATGGCAATCATGCCCTGCTCCGTAAACTTCTGCGCGTTGTCCACCAGGCAGGCCAGTGCCTTGAAAGCATAGTTGCGATGCGTGAGCAGCAGCGTGCTGGCCACATCCTCACCGGGTTCCCAGTTGAACGCCACCTGCGGCGTTGAAGCTATCTCCACATATTTCACCACGTCCTCCACAATGTCGCGGGCCATGACCGTGTCCTCGCGAACGATGACGGCATGGCTGTTGGCATCCGACAGCTCCAGCATCTTGTTCACCAGCTTCACGATGCGGTCGGTGTTCTCGTTGATGCGGTGGTGAATGTCCTTCAGCTGCTCGGGGGTGAACTCGCTGTAGGGCGAGGTGATCACTTGCGTGAATCCTGAGAGAATGTTCAGCGGGGTGCGTATTTCGTGGGAAATGCTCTTGATAAAGTCCGACTTCATCTTCGACGAGTTCTCTGCCTGCAGGCTGGCTTGCCGCAGCCGCTCGTTCAGCTCTTCCAGCTCGCGGCTCTTCTGGGCCAGTCGCTTGCCCGATATGTAGCGGGTGGCGAAGAAGAGGAGCAGGGCCACGAGCACCACGGTGATGATGATGAAGATGAAACGGTTCTTCACCCTGTTGCGCTCGTTCTGGGCCTTCATGGCCGTCTCGTCCAGCCGATAGAGCGTCGAGAGCTCGTCGAGCTGGGTGCGCATGTCGCGGTTGAACACCGAGTCCTTGCGCAGATAGGCATTGCGATAGATTTGCGCGGCGTCGGCATGGCGGTTCAGCATCATCAGCGCGTCGGCCCTGAACACGTCCAGGCTTCCGCCCATTTCAATGCCCATCCGTTCAATGCTGTCGATGCACTCCAGGGCCTGCGCAGGCTTCTTCTCGGCCAGCAGCAGGTGGGCTTTGCAAAGGGTGATGCGGTAGTGGGTCAGCGGCAGGTTCACATATTCCAGGCACTCCTTGGCCTTGTCCAGCTCCTTCCATGCCTCGCTATAGTGGCCCAGACCTTTCAGGGCGCTGGCCCGCTGCACGTAACACGACAAGAGCGCTCCCTGAAGGTAGCCCTGGTTGCCGGGTTTCTTCGTCTGCAGGCGCATGATTTCCCCTTCCCAGTCGTGAGTCAGCTTGAGCGATTCTTCATAGTTGCCGTTCTGGTCATACACCTGGCTCAGATAGTCGCACACGGTGAAGAACATATCTTCCTTCATCTCCATGGTTTTGAGCATGTCGTAGGCGCGGCGCAGGTTCACGATGGCTTCGTCGAGCTGTCCCATGTCCTCGTAGATGACGCCGGCCAGCTGATAAGACACGGCGCGTCCGTAGTTGTTGTTGCGGGCTTGTGCGTCTTCCAGCATCAGGCGGGTCTCGTGCAGGGCCGTCTGCAGCTTGTTAGAATAGACATAGCTGGTAGCCTTCGACTCCCACGCGCTGTAGTAGTAGTCCCACATCTCGTGTTCCTCGAACCATGCCATCTGCAAGGGTGCCTCGGCCAGCAGCGCCTCGTCGCGCCCATAGTTGCTCAGCACGGCCAGCTTGTGGTTGCGCACCTTTCCCTCTGTCTCGGCGTTTCCTTGCTGCCGCTCAAAGGCGGCCCACTCCTCCATCAAGGCCAGCAGGCTGTCAACGTTGGCGCTGTTGAAGCTCAGCTGATATAGCTGTCCGTAGATTTTGCTCTTCTGTTCACCCGTCGCCATGGCCAGCTCCCGCTTCAACGAGTCAATGCGGTCGGCCCTGGTCGCCGGTACGCCCAACAGCAGGAACAGCAACACACATGCGAAGTTCCTCATCATGCCTTACAGGTCGAATTTTTATTTTATTATAGTTCATTTCAGCACGCCCAGCTCGCGGCCCACCTTCACGAAGGCGGCAATGCACCGGTCGAGCTGTTCGCGGTTGTGGCCGGCTGAGATTTGCACGCGGATGCGTGCCTGGCCCTTCGGCACCACGGGATAGTAGAAGCCCGTGACGTAGATTCCCTCATCCTGCATCTTCGCGGCAAACACCTGCGAGAGCTTGGCGTCGTAGAGCATCACGGCACAGATGGCACTCTGCGTGGGCTTGATGTCGAAACCCTGCTGCAACATCTTGTCGCGGAAGTAGTTGACGTTCTCCACCAGTCGGTCGTGCAATTCGTTGCTCTCGCCCAGCATCTTGAACACCTCCAGCGAGGCGCCAATGATGGCGGGTGCCAGCGAGTTGCTGAACAGATAGGGACGCGAACGTTGGCGCAGCAGGTCGATGATCTCCTTTCTGCCGGTGGTGAAGCCGCCCAAGGCTCCGCCAAACGACTTGCCCAGCGTGCCGGTGTAGATGTCCACACGGCCGTAGGTGTTGAAGAACTCGCTCACGCCGTGGCCCGTCTGTCCCACCACGCCGGCCGAATGGCTCTCGTCGACCATCACCAGGGCATCGTACTTCTCGGCCAGGTCGCAGATCTGGTCCACAGGGGCCACATTGCCGTCCATGGAGAAGACGCCGTCGGTGACGATGATGCGGAACCGCTGGGCCTGGGCCTCCTGCAGGCAGCGCTCCAGCTCCTGCATGTCGGCATTGGCATAGCGATAGCGCTTGGCCTTGCACAGGCGCACGCCGTCGATGATGGAGGCGTGGTTCAGGGCGTCGCTGATGATGGCGTCCTCCTCGGTGAAGAGGGGCTCGAACACGCCGCCGTTGGCATCGAAGCAGGCGGCATAGAGAATGGTGTCGTCGGTATGGAAATACTGGCTGATGGCTTGCTCCAGCTCCTTGTGGATGTCCTGCGTGCCGCAGATGAAGCGTACGCTCGACATGCCGAAGCCTCGGCGGTCCATCATCTTCTTCGAGGCTTCTATGAGCCGTGGGTGGTCGCTCAGCCCCAGATAGTTATTGGCACAGAAGTTCAGCACTTCTTTTCCGCCCACGCTGATGGCAGCGCGCTGCGGACTGCAAATGAGCCGTTCCTCCTTATAGAGGCCGGCCTGACGAATCTCGTCCAGTGTTTGAGCGAGATGCTCTTTCATCTTTCCGTACATAGCTTAACAGTTTTAAGGTTTTAGTTTCCACGGGCAAAGTTACTAATTATCGTGCGAAGTACAAAAAAAATTGCTGTTTTTTTTGCCATCGGACCACCGAAAGAATCTGGGGAGGCTTCCCGTGAAAAAATCTCACGTGAGATTTTTTCACGGGAAAGCCTCCCAGAAAAAAATCTCACGTGAGATTTTTTCCCTCCCGGTTCCCCCTTTGCTGCAACGGTGTTGCAGCATAGGTTAACGGTTGAGCTTCCAGGTGACGCCGTCCTTGGTGTCCTTCACCTCGAAGCCGGCGGCAGCCAGCTCGTCGCGGATCTGGTCGCTGGTGGACCAGTCCTTCTGGGCCTTGGCCTTGGCACGCAGGGCCAGCACCATGTCGACCACCTTGCCAAAGGCCTCCTCGCGGCCCGCATTCCCTGCGGCGCTGAACTGCGAAGAGCCGCCAACGGCAGTGCTCAGCCCAAGGATGTCCTCGGCAAAGAGGTGCATCACCTCGGAAAGCTCCTTCAGACAGTCGGCACAGATGGTGGCCTTGTGGTCAACGAGGCGGTTCACCACGGTGGCGGCCTCGAAGAGCAGGCTGATGACCTGCGGCGTGGCCAGGTCGTCGTTCATGGCGTCGTAGCAGCGCTGGCGCAGGTTCTTCACCACCTTTTCGGTTTCGGCGTCACACTGTGACGGCATAGGGGACAGGCGGTCGAGGTCGTGCATGGCGTTCTGCAGCTTCTCCAGGCCCTTCTCGGCGGCCTGCAGGGCCTCGTCGCTGAAATCGACGGTGCCGCGATAGTGGGCCGAGAGGATGAAGAAGCGGATGGTCATGGGCGAATAGGGCTTCGAGAGCAGCTCGTGCTGGCCAGTGAAGAACTGTTCCAGCGTGATGAAGTTGCCCAGCGACTTGCCCATCTTCTGACCGTTGATGGTGATCATGTTGTTGTGCATCCAGTATTTCACGGCCTGGTGGCCCATGGCGGCCTGTGCCTGGGCTATCTCACACTCGTGGTGGGGGAAGACGAGGTCCATGCCGCCGCCGTGGATGTCGAACTGCTCGCCCAGGTACTTGCGGCCCATGGCCGTGCACTCGCAGTGCCAGCCGGGGAAGCCGTCGCTCCAGGGCGAGGGCCAGCGCATGATGTGCTCGGGCTGCGCCTTCTTCCACAGGGCGAAGTCGGCCTGATGGCGCTTCTCGCCCACGCCGTCGAGCTCGCGGCTGGCGTCCTTGACGTTCTCTAAGGAGCGGCCGCTCAGTATGCCGTAGCGATAGTGCTTGTTATAGGCCTCGATGTCGAAGTAGATGCTGCCGTTCGACTCGTAGGCGTAGCCGTTCTTCAGAATCTCGCTCACCAGCTGCTGCTGCTCGATGATGTGGCCGGTGGCACACGGCTCTATCGAGGGGCGCAAGACGCCCATGCTGTCCATGGCCTGATGATAGCGACGCGTGTAGTATTGGGCTATCTCCATGGGTTCGAGCTGCTCCAAGCGGGCTTTCTTGGCTATCTTGTCCTCGCCCTCGTCGGCATCGTGCTCCAGATGGCCCACGTCGGTGATGTTGCGCACGTAGCGCACCTGATAGCCCAGGTGGCGCAGATAGCGGAACAGCACGTCGAAGGTGATGGCGGGACGGGCGTGGCCCAGATGGGGGTCGCCATAGACAGTGGGACCACATACATACATGCCCACATGGGGGGCGTTAATAGGCTCGAAGCGCTCCTTCTGGCGCGTGAGCGTATTGTAGATAACCAGTTTCGAATCCATTCTTCTTCTCTTTTATGTTAAAAATAGGATGCAAAGTTAGATATTTTTTTTGAATTAGGCCATGTAAAACCAACATTTTTTCAGCTTTTACTTTGTCGTTTCAGTAAAAAAACATTATCTTTGCATTTGATTTCGCATGAAGTCAATAAACAATTAACCCAAAAAAACAAAAACAAGATGAAAAAGCAATTCGTAAAGCTGGCTGCCGTAGCAGCTTTTGCAGTGTTCTCGTTGAGCAGTTGCATGACCATCAACAGTGGTGCCGCCATAGCCGAGAAGGGTCCTGTGGGCCAGAAGGTGGGCGAAGCCGAGTCGACCTACTTCCTGGGTCTGTGGAGCTCGAAGGGCGAGCAGAACAACCTGAAGCAGGCTGCCGAGAACGGTGGCATCAAGAAGGTGTCGCAGGTGGAGTATATCGACCGGAGCATCCTGCTTGGCCTCTTCATCAAGCACACCACTCGCGTGTACGGCGAATAACAACACGTCACGAATCGGAGCAGACCGCCACACAGGGCCTGCTCCGATTCTTTTTTTCAGCGCACCATGACCAAGGAAGAGTTGCAGCAGGAACTACAGCGCATGCGCGACGCCGGTTGGCAGCCCATGCTCTGCGACACGGCCGTGAAGGTGGTCGACGTGCCCGTGCTGGCCGGCTATCCGGCCGAGTCGGGCGACCAGGCTGACGAGAAGTATGTGATGCTGCCCCGCGAGCTGGTGGGCCGCCACCCCGTGTTCCTCATCGAGGCCGAAGGCGACTCGATGAAGGGTGTGGGCATTGTGGCGGGCGACATGCTGGAGGTGCAGATGGAGACGGGCGTGGTCGATGGCGACATTGTGGTGGCCGAGGTGAACGGCGGCTTCACTGTAAAGACGTTCTACACCGACGGCGAGGGGCTGCAGTGGCTCATTCCTGAGAACAGCGACTACGACGCCATTCTCCTCAGCGGCAACCAGTGGCGCATTGTGGGCAAGGTCATTGGCGTGCGCAAGGGCACGCCGCGTTCGTCGTTCAGCAGTTGCGAGAAAACCGTGATGCGTACCCGCCAGAAAAACGACCGTAACGGTCATGCTGGCCCGGAGCACCCACGCCCACAGGCCGAGGAGCTGCCCAACCTGGTGTTCAGGCAGTTTCATCAGCGGCGGCGCGTTGACTATGCTGCCGTAAGGAAGCAGGTGGAACGCGTGGTGGTGATGCAGATGAAGCGCCACTACGAATGGTACGCCGTGTACCGGGTGATGATGGATTTGAAGTTGCTGGACGAGCTGAAGCTGACGCGGTTTGCCCGCCAGATGGAGCTGTGGTTTCCCGACGTGGCCATCAGCTGCGACAGCGAGTCGCTGGGCGTCTATGCCACTGGCCACACCGGCAAGGCCTTCTCGCTGTGGAGTTCCGAGGCTTTCCGCCAGGACATGCGCAAGGGGCAGTCGATGACGGGCTTCATCACCCTATACCACCGCTGCGAGGAGCTGCGAGCCGCCTTGTTCCCACTGCCCGTGGTGGAGCTGGGGCTGCCTATTCTCTAAAGTTTGATTCTTTGGCCAGCCGGGCCGTTTGCTCGGCGGTCACGTTTGAGTAGAACACGATGTGACGCTCATCTATCAGCTCGCCCTGCTTGTAGTGGCGGGGCTGGTCGTCGTAGCTGGTGAAGAGCAGCGAGGTGAGCACCGAGTTGTTGTTGCGCGGCTGGTCGACCATCATCTGCTTGTGGCCGCTGACCACCACGCCCACCAGGTCGTCGATGTTCACATAGCCCGGCCCGAAATGATAGCGTCGGTGGGTGCTGGTCAGCTCGTCCTCGCTGATGGCCAGCAAGCCGCCCTTCTCCTTGAGAATGGTGACGTCCTTACGCGCACGTACATTATCTTTATATATGAGGGCGTTGCCCGCCGTGGAATGGAGCGTGAAGTGGAGGTCAAGGGTGGAGTCGTTGCACAGCAGATGGCCCTCCACCGTCCACTCCTCGCCGTCGGTCGTGATCCGAGGCTCGGCGGCAGGCACGGCGTTGGTCTTGCGGCCTTCCACCTCGTACCACCCAATGAGATTGCCCGTGTTGTTGGCCTTGAAGGGAACGACCAGGTTGGAGCGCCATGGGACAAGGGGCGAGAGGTGAGGGGCGAAGTAACCGGTGTAGCTCTTCAGGCCCTCGCTCCAGCTGAAGCAGGTGAAATGGTCCTTCGTGGAGGCGCGCACCACCTTCTGGCAGGGCAGCAGGCGCGCCTGGGCATGGCGCTGGCGGAAGTTGTCCCAGCTGGTGGGGCGCAGGTCGGCCGTGTTCCACACGTGGTGCATCAGCCAGGTCATCATCACGCGGTGGGCCTCCACGCCCATGCGGCGGGCACCGATGTCGCTGCGCAGCAGCCACGAGCCGTCGGGGGTGGTGAGCTGGCGGTGGCGAATCATCTCATAGGCCCGCTGCTCCAGCATCAGCGCATCGGCATCGCGCAGCATGCAGGCCATGGTGCTGTAGCTGGTGAGCTGGTCGTAGAGGAACAGGCTCCAGTCGTTGCCATTGGGCATGGCCAGCTCGCCGTCGCTCAAAGCCAGCCACCAGAGGACGCTGTCGCAGACCTCGCGGCAGTTGTGGAGGAGGAGGGGGGTAGGTGGAGTAGATTTGGTAGGTTTGGTAGGTAAAGTAGGGAGGGATAATAGGAGGGCGGCCTCGCCCAGTTCCTGGATGACCACGTTCTGATAGCTGGTATGGAAGTAATTGTGGTTCTGAAGGGTGTAGTCAGGATAGAGATTAGCCCCACGGAAAAGCTCGCCCTGGTCGGAGGGATGGGAATAGCAGTTGGCGGCAAACTCATACATGCGCTGCTGCCACTTGGGTGCCAACTCGTCGTCGGGGAAGAGGGCCAGGGCGGCGGCCAGCACATCCACCTCCCACCCGTTCTCCTCGGCCTTGGTATCGCCCTCGAAGCCGGTGGGAATGGTGCGCTCCAGCTCGTAGTTGCACTCGGACTTGAGCAACTGGTAGATGTAGTGACGCTGCTGCTGGGTGAGGCTGTCCCACTGGAACTTGGCGCTATAGGCCACGCTCATGGCCCAGAGAGAACTCTCCCAGGCATGGTCACGCTGGCTGAGGGAGCCCCAGTAGCGCCCGTCGGAACAGGCCTTCAGGCGGTTGGCCTTGTGGGTGCTGTAGGCGAAGACCAGCGACTGGCGGGCCATCAGCTCCAAGTCTTGCCAGCTGACATTGGGCGGGAGCATCACCTTGTCGCGCCCATAACGGCAGAGAAAGGCACACACCATGCTCATGTCAGCATTGGGACGCACGCCGTCCTCGTTGCTGCGCATGGTGCTGTTGGAACGAAAGGCGCCACAGGCCTCGCCCACGTTGTTAGGCTCCTGGCAAGGCTGGAAGTCGGCCTTCATATAGGTGGTGAAACGCGCCAGCATCTGAAGGAGCGAGTCCTGCATCTGAGCCTCTGGCAGGAAGGTATCGGCGGCATGAGCCCACAGGGACGCCAGCACAAAAAGCAACAAACATACTTTTTTCTTCATGCTGCAAAGTTACGAAGAAGCAGGCAAAAAAGCGAAGAAAAAGCGGTTTTTCTTCCTATAATTTATAATAAAACAGCTGAACCAACGTTATTTAAGCGTGTTTAGGCAAAATCTGCTGATATTGGCCCTGATGGTTGTGGCCTGCCTGGAGAGCAAGGCACAATACGACCCGTCGTTCAGTCACTACTGGACGATGGAAACGTCGTTCAACCCCGCTGCCGTGGGCAAGCAGGACAAAATCAACGTGGCGGCGGCCTACAGCATGGCGCTGGCCGGGTTTACCCACAACCCGAAGACCATGTATGCCTCGGCCGACATGCCTTTCTACCTGCTGGGGGCCTACCACGGAGCGGGAGTGAGGCTCATCAACGACGAGATAGGCCTGTTCTCCCACAAGAACCTGGGCTTGCAGTACGCCTACAAGCAGAAGCTCCTGGGCGGCACGCTGAACATCGGCATCCAGGCAGGAATGATCAGCGAGAGCTTCGACGGCTCGAAACTGGACCTGAACGACCCTGGCGACCAGGCTTTCTCCACCTCAGAGGTGACGGGAACGGCCGTGGACCTGGGGGCCGGACTCTACTATCAGCACCGGTGGTGGTATGTCGGGGCCTCGGTGCAGCACCTCACCGCCCCCACCGTGAATCTGGGCGAAACGAACCAGCTGGAGCTGGACATGACATATTATTTGACCGCCGGATGCAATATTCGGCTCAGAAATCCGTTCTTATCAATACAGCCATCTGTGCTGGGAAGATCAGACGGCGTGGGCTACAGGGCCGACATAACTACCCGCCTGACCTACAGCCATGAGCAGCGGAAGATGTATGCCGGCGTGGGCTACAGTCCCGAGAACTCGGTGACCGTCTTCCTGGGAGGCAACTTCCACGGCATCATGCTGGGCTACAGCTACGAGGCCTTTACCAACGGCATTGGACTGGGCCATGGCTCCCACGAGCTGTTCGTGGGCTATCAGACCGACATAAACCTTTTCAAGAAAGGCAGGAACAGACACCAGAGCGTGAGAATATTATAACATAACGACTATATGAAAAAGTATCTGATAATAGGGCTTTGCGCAGCTGCAACGATGGTGATGTCATCGTGCTTCGGCGGCAAAGAAACGATGGCTTCGGGCGGCGAACTGACCGGAGCCAGCGGACGCTCGTTCACAGAACCAGCACCCTACGGCATGGTGCTTATCAAACGAGGGCACCTGAAAATGGGACTGGAGAACAAAGACACGCTATGGGGACGCGAGACTCCCGTGAGAGACATCTCGATAGAGGGATTCTGGATGGACGACACGGAAATTACAAACGCCGAGTACAGGCAGTTTGTCAGCTACGTGCGCGACAGCATCATCCGCGAGCGACTGGCCGACCCCAACTATGGCGGCGACGAGAGCTACAAGATTGAGGAGGACAAGAACGGCGACCCCATCAAACCCTACCTGAACTGGAAGAAAGCCCTGCCCCGAAAGCCCAACGAAGACGAGCTGAGGGCAATTGAGAGCGTCTATGTCACCAATCCTGTCACTGGCGAGAAAATGCTGGACTACAGCCAGATGAACTATCGCTACGAGATTTACGACTACACCGAGGCCGCCATGCGGCGCAACAGGGTCAACCCCGAGGAGCGAAACCTGAACACCGACAACTGGAACGACCAGAAGCAGGGAGGAATATACGACGAGAAGGTCTATATCTCTAAAGACACCGCTTATATAGACGACGAGGGCCGCATCGTGCGCCAGACGCTGAACCGAGAGTACACGGGGCCGTGGGACTTCCTCAACACGTATATCGTGAACATCTATCCCGACACCACCTGCTGGGTGAACGATTTCCCCAATGCTGACAACGAGATGTATATGCGCAACTATTTCTCGAACTCGGCGTATAACGACTATCCTGTCGTGGGCGTCACATGGGAACAGGCAAATGCCTTCTGTGCCTGGCGCACGGAATATCTGCTGAAAGGACTGGGACCGGCCGCCCGCTTCGTGCAGCGCTACAGACTGCCGACGG
Organism: Prevotella sp.; assembly: GCA_017400455.1. Classification (GTDB taxonomy): domain Bacteria; phylum Bacteroidota; class Bacteroidia; order Bacteroidales; family Bacteroidaceae; genus Prevotella. The sequence continues at coordinate 40,641 of JAFPTC010000026.1, forward strand.
AAGCAGAATGGGAGTATGCCGCACGAGGCAAGGAACAGAACGAATTCCCATGGGAGAACGAGGACGTGGCCAGCGGCAAGGGATGTTTCTTTGCCAACTTCAAGCCCGACGACGGCAACTATACCAAGGACGGCAACCTGATTACCTCGAAGGCCGGCATCTATGCAGCCAACTCGAATGGGCTCTATGACATGGCTGGCAACGTGGCCGAGTGGACCAGCACCATCTATACCGAGGCTGGCGTGGACGCCATGAACGACATCAACCCCCAGCTGAAATATAATGCAGCTAAGGAAGATCCATACCGGCTGAAGAAGAAGAGCGTACGCGGAGGATCGTGGAAAGATCCTGAGAGCTATATCCGCTCGGCTTGGCGTAGCAACGAATACCAGAACCAGCCGCGCAGCTACATTGGCTTCCGCTGCGTACGCAGTCTGGCCAACACCACCAGCGAAAAGGCCAAGCCTGCCAAAGTCAGCACAAAGAAACAGCGTCGATAACACATGAAAAAAGAATAGCTATGACCAAATACAGCAAATTCAACCCCATCTATCGTCTGCAGAAATGGCTCGACAGCGTGCCAGGACAGACGTTCATGAACTATGCCTACAGCTGGGGAGCCTCGATCGTCATCCTGGGCGCATTGTTTAAGCTCACCCACCTGCCTGGAGCCAACCTGATGCTGTTCCTCGGCATGGGCACCGAGGTGCTGGTGTTCTTCATTGCCGGCTTCGACCGTCCCTTCGACAAGACCGAGGACGGCAAGGAGCTGCCCACTCACGTTACTGAAGGAGAAGAACCGGAGCTCGCCAACGTGGCTGGCGCTTCTGTCGCCGGCAGCGTGATGGGCGGAGGCGGCACCATCGTCATTGGTGGTGGAGGCGGTTCATCATCACCTACCCCACCTACCGAACCTACCCTACCTACCGAACCTACCACCTCCACCCCAACCTCCACCATCATCGGCGGTGTCATTGCCCAGCAGCCTGAGCTGCCCGACATCGATCCCGAGGAGATGGAGGAGGCTACGCAGAACTATGTGGAACAGCTGAAGAACCTCACTGAGACGCTGAAGAAAGTCAGTGAGCAGAGCGAGCGCCTGACACGCGACAGCGAGGAGATGGAGAACCTCAACCGCACGCTCACAGGCATCTGCAAGGTCTACGAGATGCAGCTCAAGGGCGCCAGCCAGCAGATTGGCACCATCGACCAGATTAACGAGCAGTCGAAGCGCATGGCTGATCAGATTGCAGAGTTGAACAGAATATACACCCGCATGATTGAGGCCATGACCGTCAACATGCCTTCCCAACCCACCACACCTACCTCAACTACCACACCTACAAGATAATGGCAATTAGAAAAAGACCTGTCTCCCCACGCCAGAAGATGATCAACCTCATGTATGTGGTGTTGATGGCCATGCTGGCATTGAACGTCTCGAACGAGGTGCTCAACGGCTTTGCCATTGTGGAGGAAAGCCTGAACCGCACCACGGCGAACGCTGCGCAGGAGAATCGTGCTATTTACCAAGACTTTGAAGACCAAATGGCTTCCAACCCGCAGAAGGTGCGGGAATGGTATGAGAAAGCCATGAAGGTGAAAGAGATGAGCGAAAAGCTCTACTCGCTGGCAACCGAGCTGAAGCTGGCCATCGCCCAAGAGGCCGACGGCAAGGATGGCAATCCCGCCAACTTGCAGAATAAGGAGGACTTGGAGGCCGCCAACCAGGTGATGCTGGCTCCAGGACGTGGACGCGGCGAAGAGTTGAAAAAAGCCATTGACAGCTATCGCGAGGGCATATTGGAAATGATTCCCGACACGGCCAAACGCGCCATCGTAGCCAGCGACTTGACCACGAACGTGCCCAACGGCATCCTGGGCAAGAACTGGCAGGAATATATGTTTGAAGCCATGCCTGCCGTGGCCGCCGTGACACTGCTCTCGAAGTTGCAGAACGATGTGCGCAATGCTGAGAAAGAGGTGCTACACACACTGGTACAGAACATCGACGTCAAGGATATTCGCGTGAACGCTCTTGATGCCTTTGTCATTCCCAACTCACAAACCATTGTACAGGGTGACCGTTTCTCCGCCCACATCGTCATGGCCGCCATCGACACCACGCAGGTGCCCGAGATTTACATCGGTGGTCAAAAGGTAGACTTACCAGGCAACGTCTACGAGACGGTAACCTCGCGTACCGGCGACTTCACCCTCTCGGGCTATATCCAGACCATCAATGGCAATGGCGACCCCATCCGCCGAGACTTTGAGCAGAAGTATACCGTGGTAGAGCCCAGCGCCACCGTCTCAGCAGACTTGACGCGCATGCTCTATGCCGGCTACGACAACCCCATCAGCGTCTCTGTGCCCGGCGTGCCACTCAGCAAGGTTTCAGCCTCGATGACCAACGGAACGCTCACTCCTAACGGACAAGGCAAATACATAGCCCATCCGTCACAAGTGGGACAGGACGCCGTCATCACCATCACCTCCACCAACACTGGCCGAGCACAAACCATGGGCACATTCGCCTTCCGAGTACGAAAACTGCCCGACCCCACGCCATACATTGACGTAAAGGACGAGCAGGGCAATGCCGACCGCTTCAAAGGCGGCAACATGTCAAAGAAGCAGCTGGTAGAGGCAGAGGGAATCGGCGCCGCCATCGACGATGGCATCCTCGACATTGGCTTCAGGGTCGTTTCCTTTGAAACGGTGTTCTTCGACAACATGGGCAACGCCGTACCCATCGCCAGCGACGGTGCGAAGTTCTCCTCCCGCCAGAAAGAGACCTTCCGCAAGCTCACTCGCAATCGCCGTATCTACATATCGCGTGTGGTAGCCATTGGCCCCGACGGCATTCAGCGCACGCTGAAGAACTCAACCGAGGTAATCGTAAAGTAGCAAGTATTGTTTAATTTAGAAGATATGAAGAGACTTTTGTTCTTATTGATGATAACGCTATCGGTAGGCACGATGGTTGCCCAACCGAAGAAGAGCCGCGTGCAGCAAACCCAGCAGGCGCAGCAGGCTAAGAAGCAGAATGGCTCGTCAACCATGACGCAACGCATGCAGCTCAGCTACCCCGTAGCACTCGACGTGCCCGAAGACGTGGTGTGGCGCCGCGACCTCTATCGCGAGATCAACCTCGACGACGAGGCCAACAGTGGACTCTACTACCCCGTGCAGCCGCTGGGGAAGCAGATGAACCTGTTCACCTACATCTTCAAGCTGGCGCAGAACGGCTATATCCCCGTTTACGAATACAACACCGCCAACGACGGGCAGGACGACTTCTCCGACGCGGCGAAAATAGCTTTCAAGACCGTGCTCACCGACCACAGTTTCCTCTTTACCGAAGAGGGCGGCAAGCTGAAGGTCGACAACAGCGACATCCCCTCGGCCGATGTGAAGAAGTATTACCTGAAGGAGTGTGCCTACTACGACCAAGCCAACTCCTCCTTCCACATCAAGGTGCTGGCCCTCTGCCCCATCATGATTGACCCCGACTTCGGCCCCGAACCACTCTTCTGGGTGAAGTATTCCGACCTGGAGCCATTCCTGAGCCGCCAGTCCATCAAGACCAGCGACGTGAACGATGCCGCCCTGATGAACCTCGACGACTTCTTCACCCTGAACAAGTACGAGGGAAAGATTTACAAGACCGCCAACCGATTGGGCCGTACACTGGTTCAGGAGGCCAATGGCGACACCGCCAAGCTCAGTGCCGAGCAGTTGCGCATTGAGAAAGAGCTGGAGGCCTTCCGCCAGAATCTCTTCGGAGACAAGGCCCGCAAGGATTCACTCGACAGCATTGCCAATCTCGATCCAAAGGTGGCCAAAGCCAACAGCCGACGCCAGCCTAAGGAGAAGACCGAACGTGTGCGCACCAAGCGCGAGCGTTCTGGGGGAAGCAGCGGTGGCTCACAGGCAGCCCGCGTCAGCGTCCGTCGCGAACGGCACTAAGGCGACCTTCGCCTCGTGAACAGTGAATAATGAATAGTAATATGTGAAGAATGAGAAGTATGAAGTACATCAATTCCTGGCCACGGATAGTGCTGATATCACTCATCACTATTCACAGTTTGCTATTCATCACCCCAGCAAGGGCGCAAGTCGGCTTCGGCCTGAAAGGCGGCTTCCAGCTGGCCAACATGGAGTTCAACGACGATGCGTTGAAGAAATCCAACCGCATGGGCTTCTTTATCGGCCCCACCATCAAGATCGGCCTTCCCGTCACTGGCCTGGCCATCGATGTGGCCGGACTCTACGACCAGCGCGACCTGAAAATAGAAGGCGAGAACTTCAAGCAGCAGAGCATCATCCTGCAAGGCGATGCCCGCTTTGGTGCCGGACTGGGCGATGCCCTTGGAATCTTCATCCTGGCCGGCCCGCAGTTCAGCTTCAACGTAGGCGACGATGTGAAGCAGTGGTTTGGCTCCAATGGCGAGCTGAACCAGTTTGCCCTGCAAGAAACCATGCTGAGCGTCAACTTCGGCCTGGGCGTCACCTTTGCCGGCCACTTTGAAGGAGCCGTTCACTACAATGTGCCCGTCAGCAAGACGGCTGACTTCACCTGGCAGCAGCTGGGCGACCAGCTGCAGGAACAGGTGTGGAGCCATTCCAAGACACGAACCAACGCCTGGAGCATCTCACTCTCCTACTACTTTTAGCTGAAAGCCATTAAAAAAAGCCATCCTGGGAAGCGGTCTTCCCAAGATGCTTTTTTCGTTGTTGACAGATGTCTACACCTCTCAGAGCACGGCCCGCATGCAGGAGCTAACTCCCAGCGAGGTGGCAATGGCCGACAGCACGGCCATGATGGTCTGGATGATGAACTTCCAGCTTGCCTTGTTCATTTTCATGGTTTTCTCTTATTAAGGTTTCTCCATTCCTTCTTCGCCTTAGCCCTGGCCGCCAGTCTGAGCGTCTCCGGCACCATTGCCCATCGACAGCTCAACCTTGCCCTCGCGCACCTTCTGTGCCAGCGAAGTATACTCCAGCAGAGCCTCGTTGGTCAGCTCCTTGCGAGTAACAATGCCCGTGGCAATGGCGCAGAGCTTGACGTTCTTGATGTGCTTCGACAGGTCAAACGACTCAGCGTCCTTGGCGCCGTCGCTCACCACCGATGCCTTGAAGATGGCCAGGTCGGCAATCTTGACCGGTTGTCCGGCCAGCATCAGCTCCCTGATGCAGGAGGCAATGTCGGTGAGGATCCCCTTGATCACCCCCTTCGAGTAGGGCGTGTTGTGCTCGCTCATGTGGTGGGCCAGGCCGTCAATGTCAATGGGCTTCAGGTTCTCCACTCGGCCGTAGACGCGGCCATACTTGGTGCTCGACTCGTTGTTGTTGCGATACAGATTAATTTTCAGTGCCATAATTATAAATGTGTGTTTTAAATGGTTAATGATGTTGTTGATTTGTTGTTCAGTCGGCGCCTTGACTTAACGAGTGCAAAGGTAATCACGTCGGCGGCCCCACAGAAGCTGTTAACACGAATTTAACAGCTTTTTTACGAAATTAACCATGCGGCTGTTGCCTCGTGCCTATATCTTTTATACCTTTGCACTTGATTTGCAGCCATGAAGTATGCCGACGTCATCTTGCCCGTGCCGCTCGACGGCCTTTTCACCTACTCTGTCCCCCCAGCCATGGAGCAGCAGGTGCAGCCAGGCATGCGCGTGCTGGTGCCATTTGGACGCAGCAAGAGCTATGTAGGCATCGTGGCCCGCCTGCACGACCAGAAGCCCGAGGGCTACGTCGTAAAGCCCCTTACCGAGCTGATGGACGCGCAGCCCATCCTTTTTCCCAGCCAACTGCGACAGTGGCAGTGGATTGCCGACTACTACATGTCGCCCCTTGGCGACGTGCTCAAAGCCGCCCTGCCCGCCGGACTGAAAGCCGAGGAAGGCTACAAGCCGCGCACCGAGACTTATATCCGCCTGGCAGAGGCCTACCGCAATGAGCCTACACTCCATGTGGCGCTCAACATGCTGGCCCGTGCCACCAAGCAGCAAGAGGCCTTTATCGCCTATCTCTCGCTGTCGCGATGGGACACCATCGAGGGCAACGCCACCACCGAGCCCGTACTGGAAATCTCACGCGAAGAACTGCTCAACGCCAGCGGCGCCACCATGGAGACCATCAAGGCCCTCCTGCGCAAAGGCATGCTCGAAACCTACGAGGTGGAGGTGAGCCGTCTGAACCGCAGCGGCGAACCGCATCCCGAGCTCATCAAGAAGCTCAGCCCACCCCAGCAGGAGGCCTTCAACCAGATTCTCTTCTCCTTCCTGAAAAAGCCCGTGACGCTGCTACACGGCGTCACCGGCAGCGGCAAGACCGAGATATACATCCACCTCATCCAGCGCGAACTGGAGCAGCACCGCCAAGTGCTCTATCTCCTGCCCGAGATTGCCCTCACCGTCCAGATCATGGAACGTCTGCACCGCATCTTCGGCGACCGCATGGGCATTTACCACTCCAAATATAGCGATGCCGAGCGTGTAGAAATCTGGCAGAAACAGCTCTCCCCCCACCCCTACGACATCATCCTCGGTGCCCGCTCGGCCGTTTTCCTGCCCTTCCAGCACTTGGGCCTCATCATCGTCGACGAGGAGCATGAAACCAGCTTCAAGCAGCAAGATCCCGCTCCACGCTACCACGCCCGCAGCGTGGCCATCATGATGGCGCAAATCCTTTCCGCGTCCAACGATGGCTCGCCCGCCCCCCGCGTGCTCCTCGGCACCGCCACGCCCTCCATGGAGTCCTATCATAACTGCCAGACAGGCAAGTACGGCCTCGTCTCGCTATCCGAACGCTACCAGGGGCTTGAGCTGCCCGAAATACAAGTGGTCGACACCCAAGAGCTCAGCCGCAGGAAGATGATGCGCGGCCCCTTCTCACCTCTATTATTATCACGCGTGCGCGAGGCCCTTGAACGCGGCGAGCAGGCCATCCTCTTCCAAAACCGCCGTGGCTGGGCGCCCATGGTGGAGTGCCGCCAGTGCGGATGGGTACCCCGCTGCGAGCACTGCGACGTCTCGCTGACCCTCCACCGCCAGATGAACCAGCTCACCTGCCACTACTGCGGTTACACCTACCGCGTGCCCACCTCTTGCCCCGCCTGTGGCAGCAAGGAGTTGCAGGGGCGCGGCTACGGCACCGAGAAGATTGAAGACCAGATACGCGACATCTTTCCCATGGCCCGCATTGCCCGCATGGACCTCGACACCACGCGTTCGCGCCAGGCTTACGAGCGCATCATCAGCGACTTTGCCGCCGGACGCACCAACCTGCTCATCGGCACGCAGATGATTTCCAAAGGACTGGACTTCGACCGCGTCAGCGTCGTGGGCATACTCCATGCCGACAGCATGCTCAACCTGCCCGACTTCCGCGCTTATGAGCATGCCTATATGATGATGGCCCAGGTCAGCGGACGTGCCGGCCGCAAGGGCAAGCGCGGGCTGGTCATCCTCCAGACCCACCAGCCCGACCTGCCGCTCATAGGCCAGGTAGTGCGCAACGACTACGCCGCCTTCTATCGCAGCCTGGCCGACGAGCGACTGGCCTTCCGCTACCCGCCCTTCTTCCGCATAATCAACGTCTACCTGAAGCACCAGAAAGACGCCATTGTCCAGACGGCCAGTCTGGAGCTGGGTGCCCGCTTGCGCCAGTGGTTCGGCGACCGTGTCCTGGGTCCCGACAAGCCTGCCGTTTCCCGCGTGAAGACGCTCAGCATCCGCAAGCTGGTGCTCAAGCTCGAACTCGGCATCGACATGCCCCGCGTGCGCCAGTACCTGCACCTGGCCCAGCAGCAGATGCTACAGGACAAGCGCTACTCCTCCCTCCAGCTCTACTACGACGTGGACCCGCAGTAGGATTGGTGAACACAGGGCGAAATAAGTGACAGACTTGGCAGATGAATTTCCAGAAAAACACGCAAAAAAGTGAAGGAAATGGAAACAAAATGAACAACGAGCTTAAATAAAGCGATTTATTGTGCGTTTTCTCAAAACAAATAACTAACTTTGTAACCAGATTATAAATAATTCCTCATCCCCATAATGGAAAAAAGACATTAACCGCCTAATAGTAGTTTTGGCAGAAAAGAAGAGAACAAATAAGGCATATGGAAAACATCATTGAAATATCAAAGACTCAAGTCATGATGGCTTTTATCGCTACATGCATTGAGGCTACTGCACGTCTTCTGAACACGTCTTATAAGGAAGTGTACCAACGGATGAAGAATGTGGGGTTGATAGAACACTATATCCTGCCCCACTATGAAGCTCTTCATAGTGAAAGCCGTGAGAATATCGCAGAAGGTATGGTTGAATGTCTTAAAAGCTGGGAGGGAAAGAAATGATAGTATATCATGGTGGAACAGAGATAATAGAACATCCCAATTGCAAATGCGGGCGTCGTAACCTTGACTTTGGCCAGGGTTTCTACGTTACGAATATCCGCAAGCAAGCAGAAGACTGGGCTAAGTTAATAGCTGACCGCAGGAATTCCACACCTGTTCTCAACAGATATCGTCTCAATCGTAATGCCATAATAGCCGAGGGGCATTGTAAGTCATTCGAGGCTTACGACGAGGATTGGCTGGAGTTCATCGTCGCCAGCCGCCAAGGGCAGCCAGCTGCAGACGCATACGACTATATAGAAGGTGGTGTGGCAAACGACCGCGTTATTGACACCGTCAACCTCTATATGACTGGCCTGATGGACAAGGTGACTGCGCTTCGTCGCTTGTCAGAGCATCAGCCTAACAACCAGATGTGCCTGCTTAATCAAGAAATAACCGACAAATATCTAATTTTCGATGGAACAGAGGAAATACGATGACCCCGTCAAGTCTCCCGTCATACAGGAGATTATCCTGAGCAATCGCATTGGTGCCATCTCTGTAGAACTGGCCAAGCGTTTGAACATTGAGCCGGTAACGGCATTACAGATGTTCTATGAGAGCAAGACCTGTGAGGATTTACATGACAAGTCCACGGGGCTGTACCTGTATGGCGACCTCTATGTGGCAGATGAGTTTATGAGAGAAAAGGAAAGATACGGAAAGGATTGATTATTACTTTACCACAATCAGAAGAACTATCGACCAGTGCCATGAACCGTGTGTTTAATGACACAACGGCCACGTATAAATTCTACTGTCTATGCAGGTAATTGAGACTAAAGGCAATCAAAATCTGATGAACAGGGAAAAGACACTTTTTCTCTGTTCCAAGATGACTCCGATAGGGCTGTATGGCTATGTGTTCAAGTGGACGGATAGCCTAACTGAAAAAGATTGCATTGTTTGTTTCAATTCAACCGAGCTGGAGTCAGAGGTGTTGAAGGCACTGCTCATTGCAAAAGTTCCAACCATTTTGTTTGTAATGAACCGCTTCACTGATGTAAATAACATTCAGATAGAGCGGGCACTAAAAGAAAACAGAATGCTCATCGTTGTCCTCAGGCGTGATGAGCCAAAGGGAAAAGGCTCTATGCCAAGACTCAGAAATGAATATGTACTTTCACTGTGTCAACATGTCGTTTGCGGCTATATAAATAAGAATGGAAGTGTGTTCCCCCTGTTGGCAGGACGAAAAAACATTGTAAATCTCATTGATGAAAATGCATATTCGATGACTGCAGAATCAACAGATTGTCATGAGCGATGGACTGTGGCACAAGACAAGATGCTGCTCCGGATGTTCTATGGTGACATGGGAATCCATGCCATCCATAAGCAGCTGCAAAGGACATACGCTGCTGTCTATGCGCGCCTTCATTCCATCACGCAACCAGAAGATCTACTGAAAGGGCGAGAGTATGAAGATTTTGTGCTCAGCCTATTCAACATTCAGGAAGGTGGTGAACTTGTTCTTCAAGAATGGCAGGGCGACAAGTCGTATGGAATCATTAAGCCTGAGAACAACAGCAATCCCGATTTCGTCTTCCGATACGGGCAAAACGAATTCGCCGTGGAATGTAAGTGGCGAGAGAAGCTAAACCGCGATTGGAGCAAAGACGTATTTCCAGCAAGAAGGATTGAGAATTATAAGCTTTTCTCCGAAGTCCGGCACATGCCAGTAACTATCATTCTTGGCGTAGGCGGAGAGCCCTGCAATCCAGAACTCCTTTACAAAATCCCTTTAGAGGAAGTCGTCTCAATCATCTCAGAAAAACAATCGATAGTTGATTACCTGTATCCTTTATCGTCTTTCGATGTTTCTTTGTTCTTACAGCAAGAGGAAAAAGCCTATACACTTTATGGGAAGTGCAAACAATTTCCAAATGCCTATAAGCCATGGAGTACAGAAGATGATAAACTGCTTGTTACTCTATATAATGAAAACAAAAACATCAAAGAACTTATGCCTATATTCAAGCGTAATGAAGGAGCAATTCGTTCAAGAATTCAGAAACTAACAGGTAAGGCTTTTTGCGTAATCGGATAGAAACCGATTAAAGACAAATCATCAAATTGACAAGGAGAAGAAACTAATACTCTATAAGGATGACGAAGGCAAGGTGAATGTGAGCGTACGCTTTGCCGACGAGGATGTGTGGCTGACGCAAGAGCAATTGGCGGTTATCTATCAAACCACTCCAGAAAATTTTCTCACGTGAGATTTTTTCACGGGAGGCCTTCCCAGAAAAATTTCTCACGTGAGTTTTTTTCACGGGGAGGCTCCCCGTGAAAAAAGGCTGCGGCCCTACTGCCCGCCGAGGCGCTGGAAATACTCCAGGATGTCGTCCTTGGGGTAAAAAGAGAACGAGGGAAAGACGGCTAAGGCTTTTCGCCCGTTAGCGATTCCGCTGTCTGTTTGAAGTCTTCGATGATAGCTTCAAGCTTAGGATTGCGATTCTCAACGATGATGGCGGCATAAAAGCCTTGTCCCTCGACAATGGCGTTAGCGGTCTGCATGGTGTAGCGTTCCGGGGTGGCAAACTCCTCAAACCACCGGATAAACAAGCGGTTGCGCTTCTCCTCACGTCCATCACTGGTGTCGCATATATACAACAAGACATCTTCATTCTCTGCGAAGAACTGCTCAATGATTGCTATCAGCGTATCCTTCACTTTTGAATCATGGGAAGTATGAGTGTCTTCACGCTTGCGAAATCCAAACTGGAAAGTATCGCAACCGCCAAGGGGGACATCTTCAATAAAGCTGACGCTATAACGCACGCCGGCATCTGTAGTAAAATCGAAGTCGCCATGATTAAAAGTAATCTCGTATGGCGACTTCCGATTAACATCTCCAAGTGTGAGCCTAATCATACAACAGCTATCTTTTGCTGGTCTTCTGCGGCCCAGCGCTCCATGACTTTACGCTCCCATTCGCGCTTGATTTCCAGCGAATGTTTCCAGCGGCGTAAGGCCTCTTCACGTGTTATTTTCTTTATTTCCATAATAATGGTACAGCTTTTTCGCTGCAAAGATAACTATAAATCTTGAATAAACAAATAAAAAAGAGCAAAAAAGGGATGCCAGCCCCCGAGGCTGCGGCCCTACTGCCCGCCGAGGCGCTGGAAATACTCCAGGATGTCGTCCCAGGTTTTGAAGGTGTCGCTGCCGAAGGGGATGGAGGTGGCCATGGCATCGGGCGTCTCGGCAGACTCGATGAGGTAGTCGCCATAGAGCAGGTGGCGCTGGTTGGTGAACACAGTGTGGCCCCAGGCGGGCACGTTGATGTATTGCTCCAGCCAGCGGGTGGCCTCGGCGTAGGCCTCGGGCACGGACGAAGATGCTGGGGCCACGAAGTACACCTGGTAGCGCTCAATGAGCTGGCGCACGGCCTTCTGGCTGCTGCTGGCGGCATGGCCATAGGCATCTTGCAGGGTCTCCAGGCCTATGTAGACGATGGGACGCTCGCGGCGCTCCTGGCGGTCATCGATCCAGCGGATGACGGGCAGGACGCTGTGCATGAACGAGCGGTCGTCCATGCGGTGCTCGCCGTGGAAGCGGATGGCCTGCGGATAGTGCTCATGGAACAGGCTGAAGGTGTCGACCAGATTGTCCTCGTCGCCGAAGAGGCCGAACACGCGGCGGCGGTCCTCGTCGTCAAGGCCTTCGAAACGCCGTTCGGACACCTGGCGGTACTCCTTGACCAGGGCCTTGTCGACATAGAAGGTCTGGACGCCGTCCTGACGGGGGTTCTGAAACTGCTGCGTGCCGGTCATGCCGTGGGCCTGCATGGTGTCGGCGATGCAGAGGGCGGGGTTGGTGCAGATGCGCCAGTAGCCGCGCAGCTGCTCGGTGTACATGCCGCCCATCGACGTGCCCAGGATGAGGTCGGGCTGGCGCTCGGTGCAAATCTGGCGCAGCAGGGCCAACGCCTCTTCGGGGTGTATGGGCAGGTCGGGAGCCACGACGGTGGCGTTGGGGAAGGCGGTGCGCAGGCGGCCCACTGTGCCCGACTGTCCGCTGCTGCCGAAACCATGGACATAGAGCAGCGTCTTGCCCTTCAGCAGCTCGGGGAATTGCTTTACATACTGGTTTTCCATTTTTCTTTTGTTTTTAGCCTAAACAACGGCCAGGCTTACGACCCGTGGCGTCAGAACATGCCGAAGGCGCTATGCATCAGGTAGGACAGGGCATAGGCCACGATGGTGGACACGAAGACGCTTATCAGGCCGGGCATCATGAACGAGTGGTTGAGCAGATACTTGCCAATGACGGTGGTGCCCGAGCGGTCGAAGTTCACGGTGGCGATGTCGCTGGGATAGTTGGGTATGAAGAAATAGCCGTAGACCGAGGGCAGCACGCCCAGCAGCACCCATCCCTCGATGCCCAGCGAATAGGCCAGGGGCAGCATGGTGACCACCACGGCTCCCTGCGAGTTGATGAGCACCGAGACGAAGAAGAAGGCGATGGCAATGGTCCAGGGATAGGCCGAGACGAGGCCGGTGAGCATGCTCTTCATCTCCTCGGTGTAGTTGCCGAAGTAGGTGTTGGCCAGCCAGGCAATGCCGTAGATGGCCACCACGGCCACCATGCCGCTCTGCCACACGGCGCCGGCCACGGCCTTCTTGGGCTCGGCCTTGCAGAAGATGATCATCAGGGCGGCTGCCGTAATCATCACAATCTGAATGACCAGGTTCATGGCCAGTGGCTTGCCGTCGTACTCGGGCAGCAGGTGGAGGCCGAACATCTGGGCCAGGGAGAACATCACGATGACGCCCAGGGCCACCAGGAAGACATAGACGGCGCGCTTCGACTCGGCGGAAATCTGCTTGTCGAGGGTGGTGGCACTGCTGCCGTAGATGTACTTATACTGCTCGGGATCCTTCAGGCGGGCCTGGAACTGGGGGTCCTTGTCGAGGTCCTTGCCGCGATGGTAGCTGGCCACGGCGGCCGCCATCAGTCCGCAGAGGCAGGCAGGAATGGTGATCATGATGATTTGCAGATTGTTCACGTGGAACCCGCTGTCGGCCGACAGGGCGGCAAAGGCCACCACGGCTGCGGCTATGGGCGAGCAGGTGATGCCCACCTGCGAGGCTATCGACGCCACGCCGCAGGGGCGCTCGGGGCGGATGCCTTTCTTCAGCGCTATGTCGCAGATGATGGGCATGAGCGTATAGACCACGTGGCCCGTGCCCACCAGCACGGTGAGGAAGAAGGTGGTGAGCGGAGCCAGGAAGGTGATGCGGTCGGGATGTTTGCGCAGCATCCTTTCCGCTATCTGTATCATCCAGTCCATGCCGCCCGATGCCTGGAGCACGCCGGCGCAGGTCACGGCGGCAATGATGATGTAGATGACGTCGGTGGGAGGCGTGCCGGGCTTCATTCCCCATCCGAAGACCAGAATGGCCAGGCCAATGCCCGAGATGGCACCCAGTGCCAGGCTACCGTAGCGCGAGCCCACCCAGAGGGCCAGCAGCACGATGAGCAGCTGAAGAATCATGGTTAGTGTCATAACTGTCTGATTTTTTAGGTTGATTATTCGGTTTTTCTTTCCGCAGGCAAAGGTAAGAAAAAAATTTTAGGAAACGTGCACATTTTCACGCTTTTTTTTGCTAATTTTGCAGCAAATTTGTTCTTCGCACGGATTTCAGACTACAATAACACCAACATACATTATGCGAAAAGTAATTGGCATCGGGGAAACCGTCCTCGACATCATCTTCAAGAACGACCAGCCCACGGCCGCCGTGCCTGGCGGATCGGTGTTCAACGCCCTCATCTCGCTGGGGCGCTCGGGCGTCAAGGCTGCGTTCATCAGCGAGACAGGCAACGACCGCGTGGGCCGCACCATCATCAACTTCCTCAAGGAAAACGGCGTCGACGGACAGAGCGTCTACGTCTATCCCGACTCGAAGTCGCCCATCTCGCTGGCCTTCCTTAACGAGCGCAACGACGCGGAATACATCTTTTATAAAGACCACCCCAACGACCGGCTGGAGTTTACCTTTCCCGACATACAGCCCGACGACATCGTGCTCTTCGGCTCCTATTATGCCGTGAACCCTGTCATCAGGCCGCAGGTGATGGGCTTCCTGGACTATGCCCGCCAGCATGGCGCCATTCTCTACTACGACGTGAACTTCCGCGCCGCCCACAAGAACGAGGTGATGAAGCTCACGCCCAACATCCTTGAGAACCTGGAGTTTGCCGACATCGTGCGTGGCTCGACGGAGGACTTCGAGGTGATGTTCCGCAAGAGCGATCCCGACGCCATCTATCGCTCGCAGATTGCCTTCTACACCCGCAACTTCATCTGCACGCAAGGGGCGCTGCCCGTGGAGCTGCGTGCCGACGGGGGGCTGAAGAAGCAGTATCCCGTGGAGACCAGCGGCGAGACGGTGAGCACCATCGGCGCCGGCGACAACTTCAACGCGGGCTTCGCCTACGGACTGATCAAGCACAACATCAGGCGCGCCGACATTGAGCAGGGACTGAGCGAGGAGCAGTGGGACCAGGTCATTGGCTGCGCCCAGCAGTTCTCGGCCAACGTGTGCAAGAGCATCAACAACTACGTCAGTCCCGAATTTGGCAGGGAAATGGCTTCTTTAATCACTCAACAATAAAAATCTCAGAACAAGATGAAGAAAATAACAAACAACATTTTTTACGTGGGCGTGAACGACCGCAACAAAACGCTGTTCGAGGGACTCTGGCCCCTGCCGGCAGGAGTGAGCTACAACGCCTATCTGATTGACGACGAGAAGACTTGTCTGGTGGACACGGTGGAAGTGGACTTCTTCATGCCCTTCATCGAAAACATCCGCCAGGTGCTGGGCGACCGCCAGCTGGACTATCTCGTGGTGAACCACATGGAGCCAGACCACAGCGGCTCGCTGGCACTGATACGCAAATACTATCCCAACGTGCAGATCATTGGCAACAAGAAGACCTTCGACATGCTGCGCGGCTTCTACCAGCTGGAAGACGGGCTGATGGAGGTGAAAAACGGCGACTGCCTCAGCCTCGGCGCCACGCAGCTGCAGTTCGTGCTCACCCCCATGGTTCACTGGCCCGAGACCATGATGACGGTGGCCACCGCTACTGCCGCTGCTCCGTCGGCCGCCACCGTCCTGTTCAGCGGCGACGCCTTCGGCTGCTTTGGCGCGCTGAACGGCGCCGTGGTCGATGAGCAGATGAACTGCGAGGACTTCTGGGCCGAGATGGAGCGCTACTACTCGAACATCGTGGGTAAGTATGGCACGCCCGTGCAGATGGCGCTGAAGAAGCTGGCCGGCACGAAGGTGGACTATATCTGCGCCACCCACGGCCCCGTGTGGCACGAAAACGTGGAGCGCGTCATTGCCATCTACGACCGTCTGTCGCGCTACGAGGCCGAGCCAGGACTGGTCATCTGCTACGGCACGATGTACGGCAACACCGAGCGCGCTGCCGAGGTCATTGCCACCGCTGCCGCCGAGGCCGGTGTGAAGAACATTGTGATGCACAACGTGTCGAAGACCCACCATTCTTATATCATCCGCGACGTGTTCCGCTACCAGGGGCTCATCGTTGGAGCGCCCACCTACAACACGGGCCTCTACCACGAGATGAACGTGCTGCTCGACGAGCTGTCGCAAAAGGACATCAAGGGCCGCCTCTTCGGCTTCTTCGGCAGCTTCGGCTGGGCCTCGAAGGCCGTGGCGGAGATTGCGAAATGGAACGACGAGAAGCTGCACTTTGAGCAGGTGGGCCAGCCGGTGGAGATTCGCCAGAGCCTGACGCCCGAAACCACCGCCCAGTGCATCGCCCTGGGTCAGGCCATGGCCGAGCGCCTCAAGGGCTGAAGCCTGCGGAGGCTCGCCACGACTCCTTCTCACGTGAGAAATTTCCTGCGGGGCCTTCCCGTGAAAATTTCTCACGTGAGATTTTTTTCTGGGAAGGCTTCCCGTGAAAATTTCTCACGTGAGATTTTTTTCTGCGGAGGCCTCCCATGAAAATTTCTCACGTGAGATTTTTTTCTGCGGAGGCCTCCCGTGAAAATTTCTCGCGTGAGTATTATTTGTGACCTGTACCTTTGGATTAAAAAATGGCTCCCAGCGCGCCCTCTCCCCGCCCCTGCAAGGGGAGGGGTTGGGGGTGGGGTCTGTATCTTCATTTACTGCTCTTACACTCCCAACTAAGAATGCTTGCGTAGTTTAGTTACAGACCCCACCCCCTACCCCTCCCCTTGCAGGGGCGGGGAGAAAAGGCGTCCGCTTAGCCTTCAGCGAGCAGCGCCTCAACCTCCTGAAGCGAACTGGCCACCTGAATGTAGCTGCGCCACTGCTTGCGAGTGACACCCCGCGAGTGGAGGTCGTCGAGCATGCGGACGAGAGAGTCCCAGAAGCCCTTCATGTTGAAAAGGATGATGGGCTTGTGATGATAGTCGAGCGTGCTGGAGGAAGCCACGGTGAACAACTCGTCGAGCGTGCCTATGCCGCCAGGCAACACCACAAAGGCATCGCTCTGGTCCATCATCAGCTGCTTGCGGTCGGTCAGGTCCTCAGTGGGGATATGCACGTCCATATAGGGACTGGCCTTGCCCATGTCCTCGATTCTGCGGGGCACCACGCCAATGCAGCGCCCGCCCGCCTCGTGGCAGGCCTTGCTCACGCTGTGCATCAGTCCGGCATCGTGGCCACCGAAGACGATGGTGTGGCCCTGGGCTGCTGCCCACTGGCCCAAGGCTATAGCTTGGTCGAAGAAGTCGGGATCAATATCCCAATTGGCTGAACAAAAAACGCATATTTTCATATTCATTCAGTATTTCCTCAGAACGAAAGGTTCACGCCGCCCATGAAGGTGGCTCGTGGCATGGGGAATCCGAGGTTGATTTCGTAGCTTTGCGCCAGCAGGTTGTCGCCCCGCAGCCACAGGCCTACGTTGCTCGTGAGGGCATAGCCCACGGTGGCGTTCAGCAGCAGGAACTCCTCCTTCTGCTCGTTGGCACCCACGGCGGTGTAGAGGCCGTTGATGTATTGCAGGCCGGCCACGACGCTCCACCGGTTGCAGCGGTAGTTGGCGCCGAGGAAGCCCTTATAGGTAGGTGCTGCCACGATCTTGTGCTCCATGTGCAGCAGCGAATGGTTGGTGCTGAGGCTCAGGCGGGGACTGAGGCGATAGTCGGCTTCCAGCTCCACGCCGTAGTTTTCCACCTGGCCCGTGTTCACGTTGCGCGGCTTGCCGTCCACGGGCACGGTCTGGATCATGTTGTCTCCTTTTATATAATAGAGGTTGGCACCATAGTGCAGGTTGCCAAGGCGATGGCGCCACGACAGCTCGTAGTTCCACAGGCGCTCAGACTCCAAATCGGTGTTGGAAGGGGGATAGAGGTACATCTCACGCATTGTGGGATTGCGGAAGCCCTTGCTCACCATGGCCTTCGCCTCGGCGGCTGCCATGGGGCGCAGCACCAGGCCGGCCTGGGGGATGAACTCGGTGCCGGTGATGCTGTGATGGTCCACGCGGACACCGGCATCGATGGTGAGCCAGTCGCGAAGGTCCTGACGGAAGTCCACGTAGCCGGCTATCTCGTTGCGATAGGACTTGCCACTTTGCTTATTGGGGGTTTCAAGGACATCGCCCGTCTGCTTCGAGGTGTAGTAGGCGTTGCCATAAATGTGCTGATAGTCGGTGCCGACGGTGAGGCGATTGCCCTCGAACAGGCTGACGCTCTGATACCAGGAAACGCCCGTCAGGGCATCCTTCGAGCGGAAGTAGCGCTGCGTGGGAGCGGCGGCATCGGCGGTGCCGTCGTCAATCTTGTGGCGTCCGAAGTTGGAGTAGACGCTCAGCGCGCCGCTGGTGCGCTCGTAATGGTTCTCCAGGGCAGCCTCCACCACGCCACGCGTGATCCACTGGTCGGCATCGAAGAGGGGACTGGACTCGGCACCGGGATTGCTGGCGTTGAAATGGGTGAGATGGGCGTCGGCATAGGCGTGCCAGTGGTCGTTCAGGTCGTAGCCCAGCTTCAGGAAACCGCCATACTGCTCAAAGCCCATGCGGGGCCGGTGGTTGTCAGAACGGCCATACTGGCCGGCCACCGTGGAGCTGAAGCGGCCGCTATGCACCTGGTTGGAGGCCTGTGCCTGCACCGTTCCGTAGCTGCCGGCACCGAGGTTGACGTAGGTCGACACATCGTTTCCGGCTGCGGGCTTGCGGGTGACAATGTTCATGACGCCACCCATGGCATTCGAGCCATAGAGCACCGAGGCGGGACCTCGCAGCACCTCTATATGGTCGGCCATGAGCGTCTGATAGCTGTCGCTGATGGGGTGGCCATAGATGCCTTGATACTGGGGATGGCCGTCGATGAGCACCATCAGCTGGCCGGCTCCGCCGCTGATGCCGCGCATGTTGATGCCGCCGGCGGCGCCACCGCTGACGCCATAGCCCATCATGCCACGGCTGGTGACGAAGAGCGAGGGCACCAGCTGGGCCACCGTGGGAAGGACATTGGGCAGTTGCTGGGCCGACAGCTGCTCCTGGCTGATGACGGACACCGTCATCGGCAGGCTGCGCACTTCAGTGGCGTTGCGCGTTCCCGTCACCACCACCTCTTTCAAAGCAAGGGAGTCTCTCAATGCTAGTACGGGCACTGCGGCAGCCATCACCACGGCCGCCATGAATAGGCGTTTAAGCCCGGATAGTTTTGTGTTCATTCTCTTTATAAAAAATCATTCTGAAATTTCGGCAAAGGTACGAAAAAAAACAGCCCTAAGCAAAGGAAAATGTATTTTTCTTCGGCTTCACTTCATTATTTCGTTTTTTTTCACTATCTTTGTAACCGATATGAAAACATTCGAAGAATTAGGCGTGAGCGCAGCCATCAGGCGCGCCATTGAGGAACTGGGATTCGTGAGTCCGATGCCAGTTCAAGAGGCGGTGATTCCGTTTCTGATTGAAGGACAACAGGACGTGATTGCCCTGGCACAGACTGGTACGGGAAAGACGGCCGCCTTTGGCATTCCCCTGCTGCAGCGCATCGACACCAGCAGCCGCGAGACGCAGGCACTGGTGCTTTCGCCTACGCGTGAGCTGTGCCTGCAGATAACTGACGACCTGCGCGACTTCAGTAAGTACATGGAGGGCATTCACGTGGAGGCCGTCTATGGCGGCGCGGCCATCGAACCGCAGATGCGCGCCCTGCGCAAGGGGGTGAACATCATCGTGGCCACGCCAGGACGACTCATCGACCTGAAAAACCGTGGCTTCGCCCATCTGGAACAGGTGAGTACCGTGGTGCTCGACGAGGCCGACGAGATGCTGAACATGGGCTTTTCTGAAAGCATCAACGAGATTTTCGAGGCCGTACAGGGCGACGCCGAACAGCCAAGGGAGCACGCCACGCTGATGTTCTCGGCAACGATGAGCCGCGAAGTGGAGAAGGTGGCCAAGAAGTATCTGCACAACTACGAGACCATCGTCATCGGAAGCCGCAACGAGGGCGCCGAAAACGTGAACCATATCTACTACATGGTGCAGGCCAAGGACAAATATCTGGCTCTGAAGCGTATCGTGGACTTCTACCCAAAGATTTTCGCCATCATCTTCTGCCGCACCAAGCTGGAGACGCAGGAAATAGCCGATAAGCTCATCAAGGACGGCTATAACGCAGAGTCGCTGCACGGCGACCTCTCGCAGCAGCAGCGCGACCTGACGATGCAGAAGTTCCGCCAGCACCTGACGCAGCTGCTCGTGGCCACCGACGTGGCCGCCCGAGGACTGGACGTGGACGACCTGACGCACGTCATCAACTTCGGACTGCCCGACGACATAGAGAACTATACCCACCGCTCGGGACGAACCGGTCGCGCTGGCAAGAAAGGCACCAGCATCAGCATCGTCCACTCGAAGGAGAAGCACAAAATCAGAGCTATCGAGAAGGAAATTGGAAAGGAATTCGTGGAAGCCGAGATTCCCAGCGCCGAGGAGATTTGCAAGAAGCAGCTCTACAAAGTGATGGACCAGATAGTGAAGACCGACGTGGACGACGAGGAGATTGCTCCGTTCATGCAAGACATCAACCGTTACTTTGAGTATATTGACAAAGAGGAGATCATCAAGAAGATTGTGTCGCTGGAGTTTGGCAAGTTCCTATCCTACTACGCCGACGCGCCGGAGATAGAAAAGCCCGTGAAGGAGAAGAAAGAGAAGAAGCCGCAGACCGACCGACAGAAGCGGATGAACAAGGCGCAGGAGGGTTACCATCGGCTGTTCATCAACCTGGGCAAGCGCGACGGCTTCTATCCTGGCGAGCTGATGCAGACGCTGAACCGCTACGTGGGAGGCCGTCAGGAGGTGGGCCACATCGACCTGCTGGACACCATCAGCTATTTTGAGGTGCCCGAAAAGGACGCCAAGAAGGTGATGACGCAGCTCTCTGGCATCCGCTATCACGGCCGCATCGTGCGCTGCAACTCCGAGGATGACAAAACGGCCGTCAAGGACGCGCAGAACTTCAAGAAAGAGGGCAGAAATGGAGGAAGAGGCTCAAAAAAGTCCGATTCCATCGACAACCGTGGTAAAAAAATGGTAAAATCGAAACCGGGCAAGCGCGATGACTGGCGCGAGCTGATGAAGTCAAACAAATGGGACTTTAAAGGCGACGAGCCCGACTTCACAGAGGAAGGCTGGGCTCGCCGTAAACCAAAAAAGAAAAAGTAGGGATTGCTATTCCTTCAGCTTCAACGTGAGTTCGACCTCCCAGTCGTTGTTCTCGTTGTCGCTCAAGTCAGTATTCATTTTCAGATTACAACGATTGCCGTTGAAAGCAATGGCAATCTTTGTGTCGTTGTTAAAGAACTTGTTGCCCATCTCGCCATCCTTCAGGACGATGCGAACGGAAGTCTTGTCGGCGTCGTTCCAAGCCCACTCAGCCACGTCAGCCTCATGATCGGTGTACTCAATGATGAAGAGGTTGCTCTTGGTGATGGTGATATTCTTCACCGTACGCTCGAACTCAGCTTTTTCATCCTCCGAGAGCTTCACATCCTGGGCTATGGCCTCCTCGCGCACTTGGCGAAGGTCAAAATAGCCCTGGCTGTTGCTGTCGAACTCTTCGTAAGCCTTAATGTTCTTCTTCTTGCTCTTCAGGTCGAGGATGGCGCCGGTGACCGACCATGTGCGGGCCAGGCGATCCATGACCTCGTCGCCAGTGGCCGTGCGGTTAGTGGTGACGGTTACGACCTCGCCACCCGTGGAATAAGTGACGGTTTCATCGACACTTACGGTTACCGTGATGTCGATTTCCATTCCTTCGGTAGAGGTGGCCCTGGAAGGAAGAACGTTCACTCCCGTGGTGATAGTGCCCTTCACCCTATTGCCGCTCATGGTATAGACATTGCCGGAAAGAGTGGCATTATCCGTGACGTAGGTGCGCTTGCCGCCGTCGGCTGAGAGGAGCTCAAGCACAATCTTTCCGCTCTCGCTGAAGTTGATGCCCTTCAAGGAGGGAGCCACCTCAGCATTGCCAGTGGTAGAGTTTTTGGCGTTCATGGCCGTTGGCAGTATGTACTCCACAGCCTTTTCAGCATTGGCAGGAAGGGGCAGATTCACCGGATCGGGCTGTACCACCTCGTCCTCATCGTCGCTGCTGCAGGCGGTCATGCCCATGGTTACCAAGGCAGCGAGTGCCAGATAAAAGAAATTCTTTTTCATGTCTGTATGGTGTTAAGTTATTAATTGATGTATTTGAATTCAGCTGTCAGAAGATACGGCCACTGATGCGGATGTTCAGAACGGGATAGACCGAGATCTTTTCGGCAATGTCTATGGCGTCCTTCAAATCCTCATCGTCATACTCGTCAAGATCGCTGCTCTTGAACTTGTGATAGTACATGTTGCCCCAGTCGTCCTTCACCATGGCGCCCAGGCGGGGCTTACCCCAGAACTTCACGCCCAAGTCGCAGGACACGGCCACGCGGCTCTTCTTGGGAACGGCCCGGCCGAAGCCAATTCCGACGTAGGGCTTCAGGGCATTCACCTTGACATCGGCCTCAATATGGCCGGTTTCATCGGTAGTCACGCGATAGTCGCCCAGCTTCAATCCCAGCTTGCCATACTTCGACGGATCCTTGATAAACATCGACGTGTTGGTGGCGGTGATGAACTTGTCCTTGCCAAAGAAGGCGCCGGCCGTGAGGTGGAAGGAGCTGCCACGGATGGGATAGAAGTCAGCCAGCAGCTTTCCGTCGAAGACGTTCAGCTTAGCCTCGGCCTTAAATTCCGAAGCGATGAGGGGATTGTTGTCGTTGATTTCAAAAGTATCATCATACTTCAACGAGGGAACAAAAGACACACCCGCACGCAGAGCGAAATAGTCGGTGAGCGGAGCGGCCAAATCGAAGCCAACACCATCGAGGCCAAGCGACACGCCAACCCCGAGATGATCGAAGAAACCATAGGGTTCATCGTCTTGTGCGCTGATGCCCTGCACTCCTGTCAGGGCCATCGCCATGAGTAAAAGCAACTTCTTCATTTCAAAAAAGGTTTTTCATTAATAATTTATCATTCTCTTCGTTTAAAGCTTCTTGATCACGGTGCCTCCCTCCTTGCCAACGGCCTGGGCGCTGGTGATGACGACGCGGCTCACCCCGGCCTCGATG
Organism: Prevotella sp.; assembly: GCA_017400455.1. GTDB lineage: Bacteria > Bacteroidota > Bacteroidia > Bacteroidales > Bacteroidaceae > Prevotella. The sequence goes on from JAFPTC010000026.1 coordinate 63,708, forward strand.
GCTGCGAGGGCGTTTTCTATCTTGGGCAACATGCCGCCGCTGATGGTGCCGCCGGCCTTCAAGCGCTGGAAGTCCTGGGCCGTGATGGTGCTGATGACGCTTGAGTCGTCGTCAGGGCGGGCCAGCACACCTGGCTTCTCGAAGGCATAGACCAGCGTCACGTCGAAGCCTTCAGCAGCCATGGCTTTCGCCGTTTCCTGCGCCATGGTGTCGGCATTGGTGTTAAGCATGCTGCCCTGGCCGTCGTGGGTCAGCGGAGCAATGACGGGCACCAAGCCGCCTTCGATGAAATGGGCGATTTTTGAGCCGTTAGCCTGCTGCACATCGCCAACGAAGCCGAAGTCGATGGTGGTAGGTGAGGTAGGTATAGTAGGTGTGGTAGGTGAAGTAGGGGTGAGTGTAACGGGAGGACGCTTCGCGCTGCGGATAATGTCGGCATCGGCCCCCGTCAGCCCAATGGCATCGACGCCATGGGCCTGCAGGCTGGCCACGATGTGCTTGTTCACCAATCCGCCATAGACCATGGTCACCACCTCCAGCATCTCAGCGTCGGTGATGCGTCGTCCCTCGACCATCTTCGTCTCGATGCCCAGCCGCTCGGCCACCTTCGTGGCTCTACGGCCACCGCCATGAACCAAGACCTTCGGTCCCTGAATAGCGATGAAATCGATCAAAAACGCGCTCAGCTGCGCCTCGTCCTCCACGACGGCGCCGCCAACCTTTACTATGGTTAGGACCCCCCTCTGTCCCCCCGAAGGGGGGAAGAGTTCATTGGAAAAAGACTGCGCCAGCCCCTTCCCCCCTTCGGGGGGATTGAGGGGGGTATCACTCCAAATACGTGTATCCATAGAGTCCGCTGCGATAATTACTAAGGAATTCTTTACCTTCTTCCAGGGTGATTTTTCCGCTCTTGACACTCTTCGTCACCCACACTTCGAGCTGGCGCACAAGCTTCTTGGGATCGTACTGCACATAGTCGAGCACTTCGGCCACGGTCTCGCCGTCGATAATCTGGTCGATGTGATAGTGGTTGTCCTTCACCGAGATATGCACCGCTGTGGTGTCGCCAAAGAGGTTGTGCATGTCGCCGAGAATTTCCTGATAGGCTCCCACGAGGAAGACGCCCAAATAGTAGTCTTCGTTCTTGCGCAAGGCATGCACGGGCAGCGAATGGGAGTTATGGCGATTGGTGACGAAGTTGGCTATCTTGCCGTCGCTGTCGCAGGTGATGTCCTGCAGGGTAGCGTTGCGCGTGGGACGCTCGCCCAGGCGCTGGATGGGCATGATGGGGAACATCTGGTCGATGGCCCACGAGTCGGGCAGGCTCTGGAACAGCGAGAAGTTGCAGAAGTATTTGTCGGCCAGAAGTTTGTCGATGTTCATCAGCTCCTCGGGAATGTGCTTGAGGTTCTTTGCCAAGGCATTGATCTCGTGGCATACGCTCCAGTACATGGCCTCAATCTCGGCCCTGGTCTTCAGGTCCACGATGCCGTGGGCAAACAAGTCCAGCACCTCCTCGCGAATCTGTTCGGCATCGTGCCAGTCCTCCAGCACGTTGCGCGGCGAGAGGTTGTCCCAGATTTCGTAGAGGTCCTTCACCAGCTGGTGCGAGTTCTCGTCGGGCTCAAACTCCTCGGGCATCTCAGGCAGCGAGGCCGTTTCCAGCACGTTGATGACCAGCACCGAGTGGTGGGCAGCCAACGAGCGTCCGCTCTCGGTGATGATGTTGGGATGGGGAATCTCGTTCTTGTTAGCAGCCTCGACGAAGGTGTAGATACAGTCGTTGACATACTCCTGGATGCTATAGTTCACCGATGACTCCGACGATGGCGAGCGGGTGCCGTCGTAGTCAACGCCCAGTCCGCCGCCACAGTCAACGAAGTCGACATTGTAGCCCATCTTGTGCAGCTGCACATAGAACTGCGATGCCTCGCGCAGGGCGGTCTGGATGCGGCGAATCTTCGTGATCTGGCTGCCGATATGGAAATGGATGAGCCGCAGGCAGTCGCGCATGTCCTTCTGGTCGAGCAGCTCCAGGGCTTCGAGCAGTTCGGCGCTGGTGAGCCCGAACTTCGAGGCGTCGCCGCCGCTTTCCTCCCATTTTCCTGCACCACTGCTGGCCAGCTTGATGCGTATGCCGATGTTGGGCCTCACGTCCAGCCGCTTGGCCACGCGGGCGATGATGTCCAGCTCGTTCAGCTTTTCCACCACGATGAATATCTGCTTGCCCATTTTCTGGGCCAGCAGGGCCAGCTCGATGTAGCCCTCGTCCTTGTAGCCGTTGCACACGATGATGGAGTCGCTCTGGCACTGCACGGCGATGACGGCGTGCAGCTCGGGCTTCGAACCGGCCTCGACGCCGAGGTTGAACTTACGGCCGTGGCTGATGATTTCCTCCACCACGGGCTGCATCTGGTTCACCTTGATGGGATAGACCACATAGTTCTCGCCCTTGTAGTCATATTCCTCAGCGGCCTTCTTGAAGCAGCTCCACGTCTTCTCGATGCGATTGTCGAGGATGTCGGGGAAACGAAGCAGCACAGGAGCGGTGACGTCGCGCAGCTGCAGCTCGTCCATCACCTCGCGCAGGTCAATCTGCGTTGAGTCCTTGCAGGGTGTTACATACACATTGCCGGCGTCGTTAATGCCGAAGTAGCTTGTGCCCCAGCCATTGATGTTGTACAGCTCGCGGGCGTCGTCAATAGTCCATTTCTTCATTTTCGCAGTTTATCTGAGTGCAAAGGTACGAATAAACAAACAAAACGCAAAAGAAAAAACTGTTTTTCTTTTGATTTTCAGCATGAAGGGGCAGGATGGTTGTGGCCGGCGAGGGCGGCTTTTTACGGGGAGGCGAGATTTTTTTCTGGGAGGCCTTCCCGTGAAAAAATCTCACGTGAGAAATTTTCACGGGAAGGCCTCCCAGAAAAATGCTCAGAGCTGAAGCAATTCCTTCAGCTTGTCGACGGTGATTCTGATCTTGTCGTAATTGTCCATCAGCGTGACGTCGAGCTGGTAGGCGGCCTTATTATAATAATGTTCGCGTGAGGCCAGCTGTTCGCGGATGAAGCTGATGAGTTCCTCGGGGCTTTTGCCTTTCAGCAGTGGGCGCTCGGTCTTGCCCATGAGCAGGTGCTGGTGGAGCACCTCGGGCGAGCAGTGCAGGTAGACCACCTGTCCCTGCTGGTTCATGTAGTCCATGTTGTCGAAGAAGCAGGGCGTGCCGCCTCCGCAGCTGATGACCACATCCTCGAACTCGGCCACCTCGTGGAGCATGTTGCGCTCTATCTTGCGGAAGCCCTCCTCGCCCTGTTCGGCAAAAATCTGGGGAACCTTCTTTCTCCTACGGTTCTCGATATACCAGTCCAGGTCATAGAAGCTAAGGCCCAGCTCCTTGGCCAAGGCGCGGCCGACGGTAGTCTTGCCAGCCCCCATGTAGCCTATGAGGATGATGCGTTTCATTTATTCACTATTTCCATCACCTCCTCGTAGCTGATGTCGCGCACCTTGTCGTGCAGCGCCTTGGGCAGGCGGTAGTTCTTGCCCTTGTAGGCGATGTAGGGGCCGTAGCGGCCGTTAAGGATTTCCAGGTCGAGGTCTTCGGTAAAGACGCGCAGGTGCTTGCGTTCCTCTTCGTGGCGTTTGTCGTCGATGAGCTTCACGGCGTCGCCAATGGTCACCGTCATGGGGTCCATGCCCTTGGGCAGCGAGGCATAGAGCTTCTTGTGCAGCACATAAGGCCCGAAGCGGCCCGTGCCCACGGTGATTGGCTCGCCCTCATACTCGCCCAGCATGCGCGGCAGCTTGAACAGGTCCAGGGCCTGCTCCAGGGTGATGGTCTCCATGCCCAGCTCCTTCGGAATGTGGGCAAACTGCGGTTTGTCCTTGTCGCCGGCCTGGCCAATCTGCACCACGGGGCCGTAGCGGCCTATCTTCACAAACACCGGACGGCCCGACTTGGCATCGACGCCCAGCTGGCGCTCGCCGGCCTTGTGCTCCGAGCGCTGGTTGATGGCTTTGTCCACGGTAGGCTCGAACTTCTTGTCAAACGACTTCATCATTTTGTCCCACTTCATCTTGCCTTCGGCTATCTGGTCGAAGTCCTGCTCCACCTTGGCGGTGAAGTTATAGTCCATGATGTCGGGGAAATTCTCCAGCAGGTAGTCGTTCACCACCACGCCAATGTCGGTAGGCATCAGCTTGCCCTTCTCCGAGCCGGTGGTCTCGTGACGTTTCTTCGAGGTAATTTGTTTGCCCTTCAGGGTGATGACATCATACAGGCGGTCCTCACCCTTCTTGTCGCCCTTCACCACATATTCGCGCTGCTGGATGGTGCTGATGGTGGGAGCATAGGTTGACGGTCGTCCGATGCCCAGTTCTTCCAGTTTGTGCACCAGCGAGGCCTCGGTATAGCGCTGTGGGCCTTGGCTGCTGCGCTCCATGGCGCTGATCTCGCGGCGCGTCAGCACGTCGCCCTCCTTCAACGGGGGCAGCACATGGGCAAACTCGTCGTGCTGCTCTTCCTCGTCGTCGGAAAGGCTCTCGCGGTAGACTTTCAGGAAGCCGTCGAACTTGACCACTTCACCCGTAGCCACAAACAGGCCGTTGCCGCCACTGATTTCCACGGTGGTCTTCTCTATCTCGGCATCGGCCATCTGGCTGGCCACGGTGCGCTTCCAAATCAGGTCGTAGAGACGGCGCTCCTGCTGGGTGCCCTCCACGGAAGTGCGGTCGATGTAGGTGGGGCGGATGGCCTCGTGGGCCTCCTGGGCGCCCTTCGAGCTGGTGTGATACTGGCGCACCTTGCTGTACTCGGCGCCATAAAGATTGGTGATTTCCTCCTTGGCGGTTCCAATGGCCAGGCCCGAGAGGTTCACCGAGTCAGTACGCATATAGGTAATGAGACCGCTTTCATAGAGGCGCTGCGCCACCATCATCGTTTGGCTGACGGTGAAGCCCAGCTTGCGGGCGGCCTCCTGCTGCAGGGTGG
>JAFPTC010000027.1 GCA_017400455.1 Prevotella sp.
AGCAGCACCAGCTCGGCATCGGGATGTACGCTCCTGATGCCTGCTGCCGCCGCCTGGTTGGCCTCGGCGGACGTGAGACAGCCCTTAAACGAGTCTATTGCTATGATTACCTTCATCTTTTTTTTCATAACGAATCCTAATAATAGCTTCTATATAGCTGAGTTTATCATTTGTTTCTGTTTTCATGCTTGGAAAAATTTGCTGCAAAAATACGCTTTTTTATGGGAATTGGTGTATCTTTGCAGAAAATTTTTTCCGATGTCAGACGCAAGACGTATTATCCGCAGGGCTGTATTACCGGCCGACGGCGAGAGAATCATGGAGGTTTTCTCGGCCGCGAAGACTATAATGCGCGCCTCAGGCAACATGCACCAGTGGGGCGAGGACTACCCCTCGCTGGACGTCGTCAGGGCTGACATCGAGCATGTCATGCATCGTGTCCAGTGACTTAGATTGGAATATAATAAACTCTATACGATATGAAGATAGTAATACTTGACAGCTATGGAGCCAACCCGGGTGACCTGTCGTGGGACGAACTGAAAACAATGGGCAGCCTGACGGTCTATGACCGTACGCGGCCTGAGGATACGGTGGCCAGGGCGGCCGGAGCAGAGGTGCTGCTGACTAACAAGGTGATACTCGGTCGCAAGGAGATAGAGCAGCTGCCTCGGCTGCGTTACATCGGCGTGCTGGCAACGGGATATAACGTGGTAGACGTTGGGGCGGCCCACGAGCGCGGCATCATTGTCACCAACGTGCCCGCCTACAGCACGGAGAGTGTGGCGCAGATGGTGTTCGCTCACCTGCTGACCGTGACCAACCGCACCGAGCATTACGCCATGCAGAACCGTGCCGGGCGCTGGAGCAGGAATCCTGACTTCTGCTATTGGGACACGCCGCTGACCGAGCTGGCAGGCAAGACCTTTGGCATAGTGGGACTGGGCAATATAGGACGACGGGTGGCAGAGATAGCCCATGCTTTCGGCATGCAGGTGAAAGCCCTGACCAGCAAAAGCCAGGAGGACCTGCCCGCTACTATCCGTAAAGCCGGCCTCGCCGAGCTGCTCGCCACCGTTGACATACTCTCGCTGCATTGTCCGCTGACTGACGATACCCGCAACATGATGAATGCCGAGACTCTTCGGCTGATGAAGCCGACGGCCATTCTGATTAATACGGGACGGGGACCTCTGGTGAATGAGGCTGACGTGGCACGGGCGCTGGCATCGGGACGTCTGGCGGCCTATTGTGCTGACGTGATGGGCGAAGAACCGCCGAGGGCGGTGAACCCGCTGCTCCAGCAGCCCAATGCCTACATCACTCCGCACGTGGCCTGGGCCACACGCGAGGCTCGCATCCGGCTGTTGCAGGTAGCCATCGACAATGTCAGGTCTTTCGTAGGGCAGCATCCGCAGAACGTGGTGTAGCCAACGGCGTCGGGGGACTTCCTATAGAAATCCCTGATGGCGGAGAGCGTCAAGCAAGCCTTCCGACATGGCTTCGTTATCGCGGCGAGTATAGCGTATGTCGGTAAATATCTGGGCCAGTGTCTGCTTGTTGTTCAGCGCTACAAAGTGGCGGTTCTCCTCCAGCTGTTCCTTAGGGCTGTAGTAGCGGTCTATGTCGTCGGCCGTGTAGTCGTGATAGGTCTCGTGGTGTACGAAGCTCTCCAGCGGCAGACGGTCGGACAGAGGGGGCTCTTCGGCGGGCCATCCTACGGTGAGTGTGGCTACGGGCATGGTGAGGCGCGGCAGCTGCAGGATGTCGATGATTTCGAGTGGCTGGTAGACGGTGGTGCCCAAATAGCAGTAGCCCAGTCCCGCCTCGTCCATCAGGCAGCAGAGTGTCTGGGTGTAGAGCAGGGCGTCGGTGGCTGCGTTCTGGTAGGACAGGAAATTGTCGTAGCCGGGCTGGGCCTGCCGCTCCTCACACCAGCGTGTGGTACGCCGGAAGTCGGCACACACGGTGAGCACCACGGGGGCTTGCAGCACCATGGGCTGCGAGAAGTGGGCCGGCGCCAGGCGCCGTTTCATCTCGGGCGAGCGTGTCACAACAACACTATACAGTTGCAGGTTGCCCATGGTTTGGGTGCGTGCTGCCTGGGTCATCAACTCGTCCAGCAGCTGCTGGCTCACTTCTCGGTCACTGTATTGGCGTATGGTGCGCCGGGTTTGTAGATTTTTCATGGCACAAAGGTACGAAGAGTTTTCCAAAGTGGAAAACTTTTTGCGAAAAATCACAGCGAAAGTTTTCCTTTTTGGATAATAATGACTATCTTTGCAGGCGAA
>JAFPTC010000028.1 GCA_017400455.1 Prevotella sp.
GGCCAGCGCAGCGGCCGTAGGCTCGTTGACGATGCGTCGCACGTTGAGGCCTGCAATCTGTCCGGCCTCCTTGGTAGCCTGACGCTGCGAGTCGCTGAAGTATGCGGGCACGGTGATGACGGCATCGGTCACTTCCTGTCCCAGATAGTCCTCGGCGGTCTTCTTCATCTTCTGAAGCACCATGGCCGAGATTTCCTGCGGCGTGTAGTGGCGTCCGTTGATGTCGACACGGGGGAAGCCACCCTCGTTGACCACGTTGAACGGCACACGCGAGATTTCTTTCTCCGTCTGCTGCCATGTCTCGCCCATGAAGCGCTTGATGCTGTAGACGGTGTTCTTCGGGTTCGTGATGGCCTGGCGCTTGGCAGGATCGCCAATCTTGCGCTCGCCGTTATCCACGAAGCCCACTACTGAAGGCGTGGTACGCTTGCCTTCACTGTTTGCAATCACCACTGGTTCGTTGCCCTCGAAAACGGCCACGCACGAGTTGGTTGTACCTAAGTCAATACCAATAATCTTTCCCATAATTGTATTATTTTAAATTATTTATTCAAGTTCATTTACGCTGGTACTATAGCAAAGCGTATGCCAAAAGTATAAATTTTCAAAAGAAAGAACAATTTGTCACGCCATTTTGTCAGCAGATTGAAAAGTTTTTATTATCTTTGCAGCGTAATTACACTAAAATCATTGTAAGTCATGACAAAAAGAATGATGATTATCGTTGCCATAGCAGCCTACATGACGGCCGGCAGCGTCCACGCACAGAAGCCTGTGCGCAATTATTTTGTAACTACCAGCAACATAAAGGAGAAACCACAGCTGGCCGCAGCCAACGACAGCACTGCCGCCAACCAGGAGGCTGAGCAAGACAAGCGAGACTTCATCAGCCGCAACTTCCAGTTCGTCAGCATGTGCGACTGGGTGCCTGGCGAAACGCGATTCATGGTGAAGCCCACGCAGAAGGACCTGGTCATCAAGAGCTTTGCCGACAAGAACGGCAACATGGTGAGCACGCGCTCGCTGGAGAACAAGATCATGGTCTACGACGGCCACTCCAACCCCAACGGCAGTCTGCACGAGCACGTTGACTTCCACCTGGAGAACAACCCTGATGAGACCTATTTCTTCGAGGTGCCCACATCGTCGTTCGACGACTATTGCTACGGCAAGGTGGGCGTACCGGCACTGGCCTATCTGGGCGACGTGGACATGGCCATCGACAGCCTCATTGGTAAAAAGGTACGCGTGCTCGTGCGCGAACTATATCAAGACACTGAGAACGATGGCGGAGGCTTCAAGCCCGTTGACATAGGCAACGAGCGCCGAGGCAGCGTGATGACCATCACCAAGGTGGGCGTGGGCACGCGCAACTTCCCCGTGAAAATCATTGTGAAGGAGGCCGACAAGGATGGCCAGGAAGGACAGGAATACTTCCAGTACGTCACCATCAGCCGTACCAACTGCGGCTATCGCAGCGACGAGCTGGAGGTGAGCGACCTCAAACCCCACACGTTTGAAGGCTCGTTCCAGCTGCTGGATGACAGAATGGCAGTGAGCAACGACCTGGCAAATGCCTATCTGGGGAAGAAGTTCTACACCTTCTACAACACGCAGATGCGCAACTCCAAGGAGGATCTCGTGAAGGTGCTGCGCCTGTCGACCTTCACAGTCACCGACATCTATCGCCTGGGCGACAGCAACTCTGTCACTTTGACACTGAAGGGCGAAAAGAGCGGCCAGACCTACACGAAAGAGGTGGCCTTGGAACCTTCGAAGGTGAACGGCCCCGACGAGGTGCTCAGCGAGCTGTTTGTTGAGGGCGACCCCGAAACCATTGCCGATGTGAAGAAGGAGCACCTGCCTGCCATTCAGAAGCAGCAGGTGAAGAAGGGATTCACCGAGGCCGAAGTGCGGCTGGCACTGGGCGAGCCCACCGACGTCACCCGCACCACGGCCGACATCTACCAGTGGACCTATATGTTCAAGGAGGAAAACAACAGCCGTCCCTTCCGCGTAGTGAAATTCCGCTACAAGACAAAGACAGTGGCTGAGGACATGACGAAATAAATGAAGAATGAAGAATGAAGAATGAATAATTTGCTACCGCCGTAGTAAAAAGACTTCCTTCTTCTGTCTGATTTCTTCAAATAAAAGAGAGAAACATTTTATTAAC
>JAFPTC010000029.1 GCA_017400455.1 Prevotella sp.
CGTTTATCCAGAAAACCAGATTAAGGAGAAGCTACTCTCATTGATAGACAATTGCACGACCATTCCCATTTACAAGTACGGATTCACAGGCGACTGGCGTAAGGAACCTATATGGAAGTAAGGTGAGCTCGTAAAATAAAAATGTATATCCGTTTGGCGGATTCAGAAGAAATGATTACCTTTGCACCCGATGATGAGTCATAAATGGTTGCAGGCTCAACATCGGGTGTTCTTTGATGCAGTTTATAGCAGAATGCGGAATTGAGTACGGTCTCCAATTCGTAACCCCATTTTCCTTCAATCCCCCAGACTGCCTTTATACAAAGAAATCCTGCGAATTTTTGCAAAGTTACGAAAAGTCGAGAGCAAAACAAAAGAATTTATTCTTTTTTTTGCCGAGACGGAGTAACTTCGCGACTTTTTGTCGTCAAAGTTACGAAAAAAGCATGAAAGGACAAACATTCTGGCGGGAATATTTGCCTTTTCATGCTTTTTTACATAGCTTATCGGTAGCTGCGGGCTTAGAACGTGACGTTCATGCCGACGGCCAGATTGGCATTCGAGCTGAGGGGCACGAACTCCTTCGTGGTCTTTCCAAGGATGTGGTCCATGCCGATGAAGAAGTTGAAGCCCGAGGGATGGATGTTGAGCACCCAGCCGGCGCTGGTGCAGAAGTTGTTGATGGCCACGTTGACGCCTCCGTTGAGCCACTTGAGGGGCGACCAGTTGGCGCTCAGGCGGCCTTCAGTCCACGAGTAGTCACCGTTGAAGTGGTGCTGTCCGAGCAGTCCGAAGGTGAGGGGCTTGTAGATGGGCAGCTGATACTCCACGCCCACGTTGGCCGTGGCGGCGAGTGTTTTGCTCTCTGAGCCCTGGTCGCCCTGGTTCTGCAGGCTGACGAAGTCGGTGAGCTGGTCGGCATAGTTGTTCTTCTGCTCCTTGAAGGTGGAGCCGGGGGCTGCGTTGGCATCCTTCACGGCCAGGTCGTGGAATCCGTCGAACTCGAACTGTCCCTTCTTCTGGGTGAGCAGGATGTTGTTGCTCCAGTTGATGAAGCCCAGATCGGTGACGGCGGCGCTCACCTTCAGCCCGTCGATGATTTGGTAGACGGCACCCAGGTCGAGTCCGAAGCCGAAGCCTCCGATGCCGGCGCCGTCTACGTCGATGTTGCCCAGGTCGGCCTTCTGGAAGCTCTGTCCGTTCTTGTATTCGTCGGTCTTATTGGGAATGTTGATGCCCTTGAGGCTTATCTCGCCCTTGGCCTCGCCGCTGGTGAGCGTCCACTTGTTGCCAGTGAGGTTGGCCTGCATGCCTTCAATGTTGAGTTCGGCGCGTCCGGCACCGAGCAGCACCTTCAGCTTGGCGCCCACTCGCAGGTTGGGGGTAATCTGTCGCGAGTGTCCGAGTGCCACCTCGGCAAACGACGTGGCCTTCACGCCGATGGTTCCGAACTGGTAGTTGCGGTTCTGCAGGTTCTTGGCAAAGTCGAAGAGCTCGTAGGGCAGCTGTACGCCCACGTTGGTCTTCTCGCGCACCTCAATCGTGTTGTAGCCGCCGAGGGCTTTGAAGCCCACGGAGATGAGCGTCAGCCCGATGTCGGCCGAGATTTTGTTGGTTCCGCTGTTGAATCCGGCCATAGCCTGGTCGTAGCTCACGTCGGGGTGCATGAACGTTCGGCTGTACTTGCCGGTGGCGGGGTCTTGAAACAGCAGGTCTTCAACGCCAATGTTTCCCTGCAGCTTCGCGTTGATGTTGCCCAGTACGGGTATGGCCACGTAGCCCTGGTCGTTGCCGAAGGCAGGGTTCAGGTCGTGCCGATACTTGAAGTCCTGCGTAAAGTATGCTGAGTTCAGGTCTTGTGCCGTTGCCGCAGCACCCACGGCCATCATGGCGATGGCCAGCACCTGTGCCTTGCTAAATATCTTCTTCATGTCGGTTGTTGCTTGTTATTGTTTCTGTATATAATAAATATGTACGGGTGTGTGTGAGTGGCGCCTTAGTCGTCGAGGTTCTTGATGACCTTTCCCTTCAGGCTCACGCTGATGTTCTCTATCTTGAGCGTCTGCGTCTGGCTGTTCAGGGTGATTCCGTCGACGTCCGACGTAGCCTCGGCCCTGTAGCGAATGCCGTCGAGCTGCTGGAACGCATCCTGGCTGTGCTGGGTGATGACAATCTCCAGCTCGGAAGCCTGCTGCTGCAGCTGTCCGGCAGCGTCTTTCTTGGCACCGGCCACGGTACCCTTCACGATGCTCACCTCGATGAGGTTGCTGCTTATTTCCTTGCCCTGTGCGTCGATGGCCTTGGCGCTCACGTTCAGGTCGAGTGGTGTGCCGTTCTTGGCGGTAGCCGTCAGTCTGACGAAGGCGTCCTTGGTGAGCTTCACCTCGTCGAGGTCGCCGTTCCATCCGGTGATGCTGTCGGTATAGACGATGCGTGAGCCGGTGTTCAGCGTCAGCGGAGCCTTGATGCGGTAAGAGGGCTTAATGCTGTAGCTCTTGCCCAGCTTCACGTAGCTCAGGTAGGTGGGGTCGGCGGTGGCGTTGCAGGTGAAGGTGATGCTGTCGGGGATAGTGCTGATGAGGCTCTGCAGCGTGTTGGTGGTCTGGTTGGTGACCACGGGCGTGTAGCCCTGCTCCAGCCCGTGCTCGTTGTCGCAGATGACGATGCGCGTCACGGCCGGTCCCTGTGCCTCATCGGTGCAAGGCTCCAGGTTGATGTTGCCAATCTTCACCGTGCGCACTGAGCGTGGCTTACCGTTCTTGGCCGTGTTGATGGCGCTGATGACGATGTCGTTGATTTGTGCCCTCACGTTCATGTCGCTGCTCACGTCGAGGTAGAGCTGCGGGTTGTCGAGCCTGATGGTCACCTGGTCGTCGTCCAGGAAGTCAGGAATGCTGGTGATGGCAGCCTTACCCTCGGCCACGGTAGCCTTGGGCTTGAACTTTCCCTGTGCGGCAGCAATCTCTATGTCGTGTATGGTGGTCGATGCGGCGATGTTGTAGGCAGGCGTGGTGCCGGTGTTGTAGAGGGTGGTGAGCAGGCTCTTCAGTCCAGCCTTGCTCAGGTCGCTCTTCTGGATGCTGGCTGCCAGCTTGATGCTGCCTTTGAGGAAGATGCTGTCGGATGTGAAGGCCAGGTAGCTGTCGGTCGTGCTCGGCACCTTGTCCTCGAAGTTGGCCAGCTGCTTCACGGCGATGTTGATTTTCGTTCCGCTGGTGGGCACGTTGCTCAGCACCAACTTCCTGTTGGCCTTGTCGGTGGCGATGGAGCCTCGGCTGCAGGTGGCGTCTACGTCGATGTATTTCAGCACGGGCATGTCGAACTCAATCTTCTCGATTTCGTTCACCAGGGCGGTCAGTCCGCTGGAGAAGGTCAGGCTCATGTCGATGCTCGATTTGCTGCCGTCGGTGGCCGTCTCCACCTTTTCCAGGTCGACGATGGTCTCGTCGTGGCTTGTCTTCAGCTCAAACACGGTGATGGTGTCGCTGGCGTTCACCTCGGCAGGTATCTGCGACCAGACGGCCTCTGTGGCCAGGTCGACGATGGCGTCGGTCGATAGTCCTGGCAGCTGCGAGAAGTTGGCGGGAATGTTCAGCCCAGGAATGTTCACGGTGAAGTCGCGCTTCTGGTCCTGCCTGATGGTGACGACGTCCACCAGCGGGTTGGCCTCGCTCACGCCTCCCTCGTCGTCCTTCTCGAAGACGTAGTTGCCCTCTTTGTCGGTGGCGATGACGTCGCTGCTGCTGATGTCGAGCAGGTCGTCGAGCACGATGTTGCGCGTAGAGTTGTCGCCTGGCAGTGCGAGTCCCGCTTCGCTGCCTATGGCAATGTTCTTGTCCAGGTTGCCCAGGTCGTAGTTGTTGTCCTGGCATCCCGTCAGCATCATGGCGCCCATGCAGGCCAGCGCGCACGATGCGTAGGCAATGATGTTTCCGTAGTTCTTCATCTTGATTCCTTGATTAGTAATTGTAAATCTATTGTATATGGGTGCAAATATAGCATTTTTTTTGCGAACGGCCATCAAAAACTTGCCTTTTTTTCGCTCCACTTGCCTTTTTTGTTGTAATTTTGCAGGCGAAACATAACAATCATACTAATAACTATCAAAACAATGAAACGAACCACTACACTCCTTCTCGCCGTGCTGCTTGTGCTCGGCGTGCCTGCGCAGACCATGCTGAAGCATCCCTGGCAGGGCAAGCGCGTAGCCTATCTGGGCGACTCCATCACCGACCCCCGCAACAGCGGAGCCAAGAAAAAGTACTGGGGATTCCTGCAGGACTGGCTGCAGATAGAGCCCTACGTCTACGGCGTGAGCGGCCGCCAGTGGAACGACATCCCTCGACAGGCCGACCGCCTGAAGCAGGAGCACGGGCAGGACTTCGATGCCATCATCATCTTCTGCGGCACCAACGACTATAACAACGGCGTGCCCCTGGGCCAGTGGTATAGCGAAGCCGCCGCCCAGGTGGAGTATGGCCACGGCCAGCCCAAGCAGCTCGTCAGCCGCAAGCAGCGCAAGCCCGTCATGGTCGACAGCACCTTCCGCGGCCGCATCAACATGGCGCTCGACTCGCTGAAGCGCACCTTCCCCACGAAGCAGATCGTGCTGCTGACGCCCCTGCACCGCTCCAACTTCCATGCCAACGAGCAGAACTGGCAGTGCGATGAGTCGTACACCAACCAGTGCGGCCTCTACCTCGATGCCTACGTCGACGTCGTCAAGGAGGCAGGCAGCGTGTGGGCAGTGCCCGTAATAGACTGGGGCGCCCAGAGCGGCCTCTTCCCCCAGCACAGTGAGCACGGCATCTACTTCCACAACGCCGAGACCGACCTGCTCCACCCCAACGACAAGGGCCACCAGCGCCTCGCCCGCACGCTCATGTATCAGCTGCTGTCGCTCCCCTGCCGCTTCTGAGCTTGTCAATTCAGAATGATGAAACAGAATGATTCAAACCTAACAGAGCGGCCCGTAACCCATGCACGAGGTGGTGCTGAGGGCGGTGATGATGGCCGTGATGATGCTCGACACAATCTGAAGTGCGAACTTCCAAGCTTCTTTTCCTTTCATAGTTCAAGTAATAGTTTTAAAGTTTATAGATTACGATTAGAGTTTAGAAGTGAGGCGAAGCCTTTGACTCCGCCTCCGGCTTCGCTTAGGGCTGCGGCTGCTGCTCGTCCATGAACGTGTGCACCTGGTAGTTCTTGGTCTTCTGCGCGCCCTCTACCCATCCGACGCGCTCCAGTCGTGCCTTCTTCAGCATCGAGCGGCTGGTGATGTCCTCGCCCGAGATGTTGCTGCCCTCGGGCGTGAAGCGCAGGTGGATGCCCGCAACCTTCGACTGGTCGCACAGGTCCTTCGTCTCGGCACCGCCCTTGATGCTCTCAATCTCGGGTCGGAAGGTGCCCAGCCCGTCAATCTTCACGGCGTTCGAGGCCATGCACTCCTCTACCGTCACCTCGGCGAAGGCGATGAGCACGCCCATGATCACGTCGAGCGTGTAGGGGCTTCCGTGCTTCTGAATGTGCTTGGCCAGCGCGCGGGTCGAGAGCGTCTGCAGCACGTAGGCCTCCGGATACCACTTACCAAACATTTTCGAGTCACGCACCTGGTTCTGTCGAGCCACGTAAAAAAATTTCTTTTCTGTTGCCATAGTTTTTAAAATTTAAGAGTTAAGAATTTAGAATTTAGATGTATCGCCTGCGGCGAGTACGAGTTTAGAATTTAGAGTTAAGAGTTTTGACTTTAGAGTTTAGAGTTAAGAATTTAGATGTATCGCCTGCGGCGAGTACGAGTTTTTGATGTAAGAGTTTTTTTCTCCCGTTGTCGAGCGAGGTTGGAGGCGGTGGGTTATTCGCCGGCAGAACGTCCCTTTTTCGCTTGCTGAACCGATGCGATTTGTCGACTGAATCGCCGCGGCCGGCCTGCTGAATTTTCGTGTCCTTTTTTCACTCATCGACACTTACGTTGCATCCTCAAATGCAATGCAAAGTTACA
>JAFPTC010000030.1 GCA_017400455.1 Prevotella sp.
AGGACGGGAACGTAGCAAAGGCACTTGGTTGTAGCGGCGCGATGCAGACCGCTTGCCCACCCGCCTCTTTAGCTCAGTTGGCCAGAGCACGTGATTTGTAATCTCGGGGTCGTTGGTTCGAATCCGACAAGAGGCTCGAAATGCAGGAGCAGGACATCGGCTGTGATGTCCTGCTCCTGCTGCTTTTCCCACGGGGCGGCGCGACGTAATTCTGCGGAGGCCTCTCATGAAAAAATCTCACGTGAGAAATTTTCATGGGAGGCCTCCGCAGAAAAACGGGAAGACGCCGGGGCGGAAAACCGCCTTGCCGGCAGGCCGCCGCTACACGTCGCGCTGGCGGGTGCCCATGCGGGCCTCGACCACGTTCACCACATAGTCGCCCAGCTTCTCGCACTCGTTGATGAGGTCCATGTAGACGGTACCCTCGGCGTAGGTATAGGCGTGGTTGTTGATGTCCACGATGTTCTGGGCCTTCAGCTGGTTGCGGAAGTTGTTGATTTCGTTCTCAATGTTGAACGTACGGTTCACATCGTACGACTCCTTGCGGCCGCTCATGAGCTGGTTCATCTGGGTGAGGGCGTTCTCGGCGAGGCCCATCATCTGGTGCAGGTGGCTGTACTGCTGCTCGTTGAAGTGGTCTTGCTTGGCCATGTACTTGCGGTTGATGGTGCGCGCCATGTTGTAGCAGGCGTCGCCTATGGACTCCAGCTCGCTGATTTCGCGCAGCATGGCGCGAATCTTGCCCTTCGTCTCGTCTGACAGGTGGGCGTCGCTCACCTGCTCCAGGTACTTGGCTATCTCCAGCTCCATGTTGTCGCTGATGCTCTCGTACTTCTCGATGCGGGTATAGAGCTTGGCAAACTGCTCGTCGTCCTGCTTCTTGCCCTTGAGCGACGATGAGTCGTTCAACAGCTGCTGCACCATGCCGAACATGCGCTGCATGCGCTCGGAGAACGACTGAATCTCCTTCTGGGCCTCAAGCACCGACAGCTCGGGGGTCTTCATGAAGCCGGCGGTGATGAAGTGCAGGCGGAAGTCCTCCTCCTCGTCCACTTTCTTGGGCTTGATGACCCAGCAGACGAACTTCTCGATTTGCGGGATGAACCAGATGAGGATGCCGGCATTGATGACGTTGAAGCCCGAGTGGAAGGCGGCCAGCGTGAAGGTCAGCCGCGACTGGGTGCTCATGTGCTCCATGTCGGCGCCGAAGATGTTGGTGCCGGCATAGTCCACCACCCACATCACGCCGTCGATGAACCAACGGAAGACGAAGAGAATCCAGATGACGCCGAACACGTTGAAGAACATGTGGGCCAGGGCAGCACGGCGGGCCTGCGTGTTGGCCGACAGGGCGGCCAGGTTAGAGGTGATGGTGGTGCCAATGTTCTCGCCCAGCACCAGCGCAATGCCCTGATAGATGGGCATGGCGCCCGAGCCGCAGAGCAGCATGGTGATGGCCATCACGGCAGCCGACGACTGCACGCAGAAGGTGAGCACGCCGCCCATGAGCAGGAACACAAGCGTGGTCCAGAAGGAGTTGGGGTCGAAGCTCTGGAAGAAGCTCAGCACGGCAGGGTTGTGACCCAAGTCCATCTCGTTGCCGGTGAGGCGCAGCGTGGTAAGTCCCAAGAGCAGCAAACCCAGGCCGAAGAGGAAGTCGCCCACGTAGCGGTGCCTCTTCATGTAGATGAGGATGATGCCCAGGAAGAAGCCCACGTAGCTGACAATACTGATGTCGAACGAGGCGCCCAGGGCCATGATCCAGGCGGTGAGCGTGGTGCCGATGTTGGCACCCATGATGACCGAGATGGCCTGGGCCAGCGTGAGCAGGCCGGCATTGACAAACGACACGGTCATCACCGTGGTGGCTGTTGACGACTGAACGGAGGCTGTCACCAGCGTTCCTGTGAGCATTCCCGTAAAACGGTTGGTGGTCATGGCGCCCAGCACATGGCGGAGCTGCGGTCCTGCCATTTTCTGCAGCGCATCGCTCATCGACTTCATACCAAACATGAGAAGTGCGAGCGAACCGAGTAGCTTAAAGAGTATCAGCATCGGATTTCTGTTTTGTATTACATTTCGGCCGCAAAGTTACGAAAAAATAAATACAACTCAAAGAGAATTGCCAATTCTTTTCGTAACCTTGCAGCAAAAAGGGGCAGAAAATGGGTGGAAGGTCAATATTTGAACGACGAACCGCCCAGGAACTCGCGCAAAAGCGACGTGGGTGGAATCTGGTCGCCGGGAATGGGCTTGATGTAGTGGAGGAACTTCAGCAGGCGGTGGGCCTCGGCATACTCCACGCAGTTTTCGGGCACCTGCTCCAGCAGCGGCTCGGCCTGGGCCTTGATGACGGCCAGCTCGAAGAGCATGGCGGTGTTGAACATGGCGTCGGCATTTTCCTGGAAGGGGAATATCCAGCGGTTCTCGCCCTTGCGCACGCTGGGCCAGCGGCGAATGGTGTCGACGGCCGACACATTGCGGTACTTATGGTCGCGTATGATGCGGCGCAAGAGGCGGTTGTCGGTGGTGGGCACGTAGTTGTGGTTGTCAATGAGCAGCGTGGTCAGCGCCGAGGCGTACACACGGTAGATGTATTCGGGCGGCACCTGGGCCGTCAGCTCGGGGTTCAGGGCGTGGATGCCCTCGATCACGAGCACGGCATTGTCGGGCAGGCTGAGCTTCTTGCCGCTCATCATCGAGCGACCCGTGGTGAAGTCGTAGCGGGGCAGCTCCACCTCCTCGCCACGGAACAAGGCGTTGAGCTGCTGGTTGAACAACTCAAGGTTCAGGGCGTGCAGGTGCTCGTAGTCATAGTCGCCCGAGGCATCGCGAGGGGTGTTCTCGCGGTCCACGAAATAGTCGTCGAGCGAGATGGGCAGCGGACGTATGCCGTTGACGGCCAGCTGCACCGAGAGGCGCTTGCAGGTGGTGGTCTTGCCGCTCGACGACGGGCCGGCAATGAGCACCAGGCGGATGCCCTTCCTGCGGGCAATGTCGTCGGCTATCTGCGAAATCTTCTTCTCCTGAAGGGCTTCGCTCAGCTGAATCAGCTCGGGCGAGTAGCCCAGCTTTATGACGTCGTTCAGATCGCCAATGGTACGCAGGCCCAGAATATCCTGCCACTGGTGATGTTCCTTGAATATGCCGAACATCTTGTCCTGCATCACCATTTCGCCCAGCTCAGTGGGATGCTGGGGCGAGGGCAGCCGCAGGAGCAGGCCATCGTGGTATTTCTCCAAGCCGAAGAGGTACACCTTGCTGGTGTTGGTGAGCATGGCGCCGTAGAAGTAGTCCAGGTAGCCGTCGAGCTCGTAGTAGGTGGTGTAGAGCGAGCCTATGCCCTGGAGCAGCTTCACTTTCGACGTGGCACCCAGGCGCTTGAACATGCTGATGGCCTCGTCGGTGGTGGTCTCGTGGCGGCGGATGGGCAGCTGGTCGTTGATGATCTCCTGCATGCGGCGGCGCAGCTGGCCCACGTCGTCGAGCGTCACCGGGCGGCCCAGCCGCAGGTCAACGAAATAGCCGTTGCTCACGGGGATGTCTATCGACACGCGGCAGTCGGTCCACAGGTCGTGGGCGGCCTTGCATAGCACGAAGAACACCGTGCGGGTGTAGGTGCGGAGGCCCGACGACGAGGTAATGTCGAGGAACTCCACCATCTTGGGCTTGTACAGACGGAAGTTCAGGCCCTCCACTTTATTATTCACACGTGCAATGACGGGCGGATACTGCATCTGCAGTCCTGCCAGCTGGTACACTTCCTCTAACTTGCTGCCTACGGGAACTTTGATGGTCTGTCCGTTGTTCTTACAGCGGATGTCTATTGTTTCTTCCATGGCGATTGCTTAAATGATAGATAGTTATTGATAAATGTTGTTGCAAAGTTAAGCAAAAGTTTCCGAACAGCAAATTTTTCCTTACTTTTTTATTGCACTTCTCGGAAGATTTTATTAACTTTGCACTCAAAACCTGAAAAAAGAGCAATGGCGGAAGAGAATAACGTTTTCGAACAAACACAGAATCCTGTTGACTACAACGACGACAACATACGTACTTTATCGGGCACTGAGCACATTCGCCTGCGACCCGGCATGTACATCGGCCGACTGGGCGACGGCCAGCTGGCCGAGGACGGCATCTACGTGCTGCTGAAGGAGGTCATCGACAACAGCATCGACGAGTTTAAGATGCACGCCGGCGACCGCATAGAGGTCACCGTCGAGGACAACCTGCGCGTCTCGGTGCGCGACTATGGGCGCGGCATCCCGCAGGGCAAGATGATCGAGGCTGTCAGCGTGCTGAACACGGGCGGCAAGTACGACTCAAAGGCATTTAAGAAGAGTATCGGACTGAACGGCGTGGGCGTGAAGGCCGTGAACGCCCTGAGCCGCCACTTCGAGGTACACAGCTATCGCGACGGACAGGTGCGCCGCGCCGCATTCGAGCAGGGAAAACTGGTGAGCGACGTCACAGAACCCACGCAGGACGAGAACGGCACCTATATCTACTTCGAGCCCGACGACACCCTGTTCCAGCACTATCAGTTCCACGACGAAATAGTGGAAACCATGCTCCGCAACTACACCTACCTTAACATTGGACTGGCCATCATGTACAACGGCCGGCGCATCCTTAGCCGGCGCGGACTGGAGGACTTGCTCAAGGATCGCATGACCAGCGAAGCCCTCTACCCCATCGTACACCTGCAGGGCGAGGACATCGAGATTGCCTTCACCCACGCCAACCAGTATGGCGAGGAATATTATTCCTTCGTCAACGGCCAGCACACCACCCAGGGCGGCACCCATCAGAGCGCTTTCAAGGAGCATATTGCCAAGACCATCAAAGAGTTTTTCCAAAAGAACTTCGAATATGGCGACATCCGCACGGGCATCGTGGCCGCCATTGCCCTGAACGTGGAGGAGCCCATGTTCGAGAGCCAAACGAAGATCAAGCTGGGCTCGCTGACCATGGCCCCCGTGCCCACACAGGTGGATGCCGACCATCCCATGCCCCCCTCTATTAATAAATATGTGGGCGACTTCATCAAGCAGGAGGTGGACAACTATCTGCACAAGAACCCCGACACGGCGGAAGTGATGTTGCAGAAAATACAGGAGAGCGAGAAGGAGCGCAAGGCCATGGCCGGCGTGACGAAGCTGGCCCGCGAGCGCGCCAAGAAGGCCAACCTGCACAACCGCAAGCTGCGCGACTGCCGCATCCACTTCAGCGACGTGAAGAACGACCGCAAGGAGGAAAGCTGCATCTTCATCACCGAGGGCGACTCGGCCAGCGGAAGCATCACCAAGAGCCGCGACGTAAACACGCAGGCCGTCTTCTCCTTGAGGGGAAAGCCCCTCAACACCTTTGGCCTCACGAAGAAAGTGGTCTACGAGAACGAGGAATTCAACCTGCTGCAGGCCGCCCTCGACATTGAGGAGGGACTGGACACGCTGCGCTACAACAAAGTGATCGTGGCCACCGATGCCGATGTCGACGGCATGCACATCCGTCTGCTCATCATCACTTTCTTCCTGCAGTTCTTCCCCGAATTAATCCGCAAGGGCCACGTCTATGTGCTGCAGACGCCGCTGTTCCGCGTGCGCAACCGCCGCACCAAAATCAAGAACAAGAACGTTATCGCCGCCGAGGACGAGCGTCTGGCCCGCCAGAAAGACGCCAAGAAGAGCGATTTCATCGTGCGCTACTGCTACAGCGAGGAGGAGCGCATCAACGCCATACGCGACCTGGGCCCCGACCCGGAAATCACCCGCTTCAAGGGCCTGGGCGAGATCAGCCCCGAGGAGTTTGCCGGCTTCATCGGCCCCGACATCCGCTTAGAGCAAGTAACCCTGCACAAAACCGACCAGGTGCAGAAGCTGCTGGAATACTACATGGGCAAGAACACCATGGAACGCCAGCTCTTCATCATCGACAACCTCGTCATCGAGGAAGACCGCCCCGAAGAAGAGGAGGCCATTGCCAGCTGAGAAGAAAAATACGTTTTTCTTTGGTAGTCTGCGCAAAAAGGCGTAACTTTGCAGTCGAAAGTTCAAGAATCAAAGACTAAAAGGACATGAATCTATTCGACGTTTATCCCCTTTTCGACGTGAACATCGTCAAGGGACAGGGTTGCAAAGTCTGGGACGACAAGGGTCAGGAGTATTTGGACCTCTACGGTGGTCATGCCGTCATCAGCATCGGCCACTCCCATCCCCACTATATTCAGAAGGTAACCGAGCAGCTGCAGATAATCGCTTTCTACAGCAACTCCGTTGTGAACAAGCTGCAACAGGAGCTGGCCGAGCGCTTGGGGCGTGCCTCAGGCTATGAGGACTACCAGCTGTTTCTCATCAACAGCGGCGCCGAGGCCAACGAGAACGCCCTGAAGCTGGCGTCGTTCAAGACGGGCAACACCCGTGTGCTCTCTGCCGAAGGCGCCTTCCACGGCCGCACGTCGCTGGCTGTGGAAGTGACCCACAACCGCAAGATCGTGGCCCCCATCAACGACAATCACCACGTGCGCTTCCTGCCGCTGAACGACCTTGAGCCGTGGGTGCGCGAGCTGAGTCGCGGAGGCATCGCCGCCGTCATCCTCGAATGTATCCAGGGTGTGGGCGGCGTGAAGATGGCCACGCCCGAGTTCGCCCAGAAGCTGGCCTACGCCTGCCAGCGCTACCACGTCCCCCTCATCGCCGACGAGATTCAGTGTGGCTACGGCCGCAGCGGCAAGTTCTTTGCCCACCAGTGGCTGGGCATCAAGCCCGACATCATCACCATGGCCAAGGGCATTGCCAACGGCTTCCCCATGGGCGCCGTGCTCATCAGCCCCGACTTCAAGCCCGAATACGGTCAGCTGGGCACCACCTTTGGCGGCAACCACCTGGCCTGCGCCGCCGCACTGGCCACGCTCGACGTCATGGAGCAGGAGAACCTGGTGGAGAACGCCCGCCAGGTGGGCGACTACCTGATGGAGGGCATACGGGGCATAGGCAGCAGCCACATCCTGGAGGTGCGCGGCCGAGGACTGATGATTGGCATCGAGCTGGACATGCCCCACAAGCTGGTGCGCAAGCCCCTCATCCGCCACGAGCACTGCTTCACCGGCGCCGCAGGGCAGAACACGCTGCGCCTGCTGCCCCCGCTCTGCCTTACCAAGGCCGATGCCGACGACTTTATTGAACGACTCATCCGCGTACAGCCCGAAGAAGACGATTAAAGCATGAAAATCAGTGTAATAGGAGCCGGTGCCATGGGTGGCACCACCGTAGAAGGCCTCATCCGAGGCAGTTATTTCAAGAACGAGGATATTACCGTGAGCGACCCCAACCGAGCAGTGCTGGAGAAGTTCGCCCAGCGTGGCGTTTGCGTCACCACCGACAACACGGCCGCTGCCGAGAAGGCCGACATCGTGGTGGTGGTGGTGAAACCGTGGCTGGTAGAGTCGGTGCTGCGCGGCATCAAGCCCGTGCTGGTGCCCCAGCGTCAGCTGCTCATCGTGGTGGCCGCCGGCGTCAGCTCGCAGAGCATCGAGGAGTGGCTGGGACTGAACTGTCCGCCGCTGTTTCTCTGCATTCCCAACATCGCCATCGCCCAGATGCAGTCGATGACGTTCATCGTGCCCATCAGCGCCTCGAAGCGCGACACCCAGACCGTGCTGGACATCTACAACGAGATGGGCGGCACCCTCATCACCGACGAGGAGCACCTGGCCGCTGGCACCACGCTGGCCTCGTGCGGCATTGCCTACGCCATGCGCTATATCCGGGCCGCCAGCGAGGGCGGCGTGGAGCTGGGCTTCCGCGCCGACGATGCCAAGAAGGTGGTGCTGCAGACGCTGCGCGGAGCCATCGAGCTGCTCGAAGAAACGGGCCTCCACCCCGAGGCCGCCATCGACATGGTGACCACGCCGCAGGGCGTCACCATCAAGGGCCTGAACGAGATGGAGCGCGCCGGCTTCACCTCGTCCGTCATCCGGGGCCTGAAGGCCGGCATGCACTAAAGGTTGGCATAAAAAACACGCATTACGATTTAGAAAACACAGAGATACAAAGACACAGAGTGATATAACTTATCAAAATAAGCCTCTGTGTCTTTGTATCTCTGTGTTTTGTTCTTATTATTGCATCTTTTTTCCAAAAAACAGGCGGCAGTCTGAATCAAATCGTTAGCACTGGTTTTTCCATGGGGGCGCCGCGCAAAAAAATCTCACGTGAGAAATTTTTCTGGGAGGCCTTCCCGTGAAAAAATCTCACGTGAGAAATTTTTCTGTCGCGCCGTGGCGTTCTGGCCGGGCGACTTACAGCATGTAAAAAGGGCCTTGTTGTGGGCAAGGACAGCCTTACTTCATGTAAGTATAGCGGTAGTCTGTGGGCGAGACGAGGGTTTCCTTGATGACGCGGGGGATAATCCAGCGAATGAGGTTGAACTCGCCGCCGGCCTTGTCGTTGGTGCCGCTGGCGCGGGCTCCGCCAAAGGGCTGCATGCCCACGACGGCTCCCGTGGGCTTGTCGTTGATGTAAAAGTTGCCGGCAGCATAGCTCAGCTGTTCGGTAATCTTCTCCACGGCCAGGCGGTCGCGGCCGAAGACGGCGCCCGTCAGTCCGTAGGGCGAGGCCTCGTCGCACAGGCGCACGGTCTCGTCCACCTTGTCGTCGTCGTAGGGATAGACGGTGAGGATGGGGCCGAAGATCTCCTCCTCCATCGACTTAAACTGCGGGTTGGTGGTCTCGATGACGGTAGGCTCCACGAACCATCCCTTCGACTTGTCGCAGCGTCCGCCGATGACGATCTTGGCGTCGGCGGCCTGCTCGGCGTAGTCGATGTAGGACTTGCACTTGTCGAACGATGCCTCGTCTATGACGGCGTTGACGAAGTTCGAGGGGTCGCACACGTCGCCCATCTTGATCTCGGCGCACATGCGCTTCACGTCGTCGAGCACCGTGGGCCAGAGGCTCTTGGGAATGTACATACGGCTGGCGGCCGAGCACTTCTGTCCCTGGAACTCAAAGGCTCCGCAGAAGGCTGCCGTGGCCACGGCCTTGGCGTCGGCCGAATGATGTACGAAGATGAAGTCCTTACCGCCCGTCTCGCCCACCAGCCGCGGATAGCTGACGTAGCGGTCCAGTCCCTGGCAGGCCTGCTGCCAGAGGCTCTTGAAGGTGGCTGTCGAGCCGGTGAAGTGTATGCCGGCAAAGTATTTGCTCTCGGTGGCCACCTGGCCTATGAGTGCTCCGCTGCCGGGGAGGAAGTTCACCACGCCGTCGGGCAGTCCGGCTTCCTTGTAGAGCTGCATCAGATAGTAGTTCGACAGCAGCGCCGTGGTGGAGGGTTTCCACAGGGCTACGTTGCCCATGAGCACGGGCGTCATGCACAGGTTCGAGGCAATGCTGGTGAAGTTGAACGGCGTGACGGCCAGCACGAAGCCCTCTAAGGGGCGATATTCCGTGTGGTTCAGCTGTCCCGTTCCGTCTTTGGGCTGCATCTGGTAGATCTTCGATGCGTAGTGGACGTTATAGCGGAAGAAGTCGATGGTCTCGCAGGCCGAGTCTATTTCTGCCTGATAGAAGTTCTTGCTCTGGCCCAGCATGGTGGCGGCGTTCATAATGGGACGATACTTCGTGGCCAGCAGCTCTGCCATCTTCATCACGATGGCTGCGCGGGTGGTCCATGGTGTGTGGCTCCACTCCTGCCAGGCCTTCATGGCCGTCTCCACGGCCAGCTCAATCTCCTTGCGGCCCACCTTGTGGTAGGTGGCCAGCACGTGCTGGTGGTCGTGGGGGCAGGTGACGGTGCCGGTGTCGCCAGTGCGTATTTCCTTGCCACCGATGATGATGGGAATGTCAACGACTGTGTTCTTCTGGCGTTCCAGCTCCTTTTCCAGGGCTACTCGCTCTGGCGAGCCGGCCAGATAGGCCTTCACCGGCTCGTTAGCCGGCAGGGGGAAGGTAATGACGGAATTGTTCATAGTTTTGGGTTATTAATTGGTTGTTCCGATGCAAAGTTACAACATTTTCGCCACATGGGCCGCGAAAACCCTACTAATTAATGTTAACCATACTGGCCTAAATTGAGCCAAGTAGCCGTCAGCTTCCCCCGAATGGGGGTATTTTGCCTGTGAAAGGGCAAATAAGTCAGGGAAAGCGTCTGAGTTCCAAGGAATTTTGTGTATATTTGCAAAAACTTTTTGCCTATGAAAGCTCTACAAAACTTTTGGAAAATGAATGTGGCCCTGTGGGCTTTTCTGTGCACTTTGATGGCCGGTCAGGCGCAGGCCCAGAGCTGGGAGTTCGATACCGAGAACCCCGTCAGCGCAGGCTCCCTGCGCTACGCCTTGGACCAGCAGCGCCTGGCCGCCCAGTGCATCGGACTGGCCGAGGGCCAGGAGGGCGCCGCCACGCTCACCGTGCCCGCCACGATGAGCAGTGGCGGCCGCACCTATCAGGTGGTGAGCATCGCCGATGGCGCCTTCCTCAAAGCTGCCGCCCTGACCGAGGCGCGATTAGAGAGCATGCAGCTGCAAGTGGGCTCCATAGTGTTCACCACGGCCCTGCAGCACCTCTACCTCAGCGCCACCACGCCGCCGGCCCTGGACTACTATCTCATCGTTGACCCAGAGAACCCGCTGTCGGTGCTCAGCCAGTCGGTGATGACGCGCATCCACGTGCCCAAAGGCACGGCTCGCGCCTACCTGCAGAACGAGTGGTGGGCGCTCTACATGCTCACCGAGGGCGACGACCTCACGCTCACCATCGCCACCCAGCGCACCGGCACCGTGGCCGACTATCTGCGTACCCACGACATCGTGCCCCAGCTGGTGAACCACCTCACGGTGAGTGGTCCGCTCAACGACGACGACTGGCACTTCATCGGCGACTCGCTGCCCAACCTGCTCACGCTCGACATGCAGGAGGCTCAGACGGCCTTGCTGCCCAAGAGCTGCTTCAATCGCAGCAAGCTCAGCTCCATCCTCCTGCCCCGCTCACTGAAGCGCATCGGCACCACCGCCTTTAGCGGCCTTCAGCGGCTGGAGCAGTTGGTCATTCCCGAGGGCGTGGAGCAGCTCGAAGGCTCGGGCTCGACCAGCGCCACCTTCTTCAACTGTCCCAACCTGAAGCTCGTCGAGCTGCCCTCCACGCTGGTGCAGGTGGCCGGCAGCCTCATCTATCGCGTGGCGTGGGGCGAAGGCGCCGAGCCGCCCATCACCATCGTCTGCAACGCTTTCTTCCCGCCCGTCGTGGGCAGCCGCGTGCTCCTCGATGCCATGTATGCCGGCCCCGAGGTCACCCTGCGCGTGCCAGCCATGAGCGCCGGTCTCTACGCCGCCGACAGCAAGTGGAACGGCCTCAGCCTGCAAACCACGGACCATCAGCCTGCCGTGATACAGGTCTACACGCCGCGAACACTCGACACCAGCGTGCTGCCCACGGGCTATCAGCCCGACCTGAACATGGGCACGCTCGTCACCCAGAACTACAGCTATCGCAGCGACAGCTTCGGAAGCCTCTCCGTCAGCGGACAGCAGTCGTTCAGCGCCGGAGCAGTGACGCTCTACGCCGACCTGACCAACGACCGCGCCTCGGCCTACCACTACTGCACCCCCTTGGTGCTCCAGGCGCCCATGACGGCCCGACAGGTGACGGTGGACATGCGCGTGAACGACGGGCGCTGGTTCTTCCTTTCCTTCCCCTTCGACGTGAAGCTGGCCGACGTCGTCACCGACAGCAACATCCGCCACTGGGTGGTGCGCCAGTATAGCAGCCGCAACCGCGCCCGGATGCAGGGCGACCAGTGGATTGACGTGCCCTATGGCGCCACGCTGAAGGCCAACCAGGGCTACATCTGGCGCTTCGCCACTACCGACGATGCCAACGCCTGGAAGAGCAACGACCTGAAGCTCATCGTCAGCCCCGCTGCCGGCTCGCAAAACCAGCTCTTCGCCACCTCCGACGTCAAGGTGCCGCTCACCGAGCAGGCCGCCACCTATCCCCACAACGCCAGCTGGAACCTGGTGGGCAACCCCTTCCCCTGCTACTACGACTCGCGGCAGCTCTGGCCCGCCGTGCCCTTCACCGTGTGGAACCATTCTTACCAGGAGTATCGCACCTATTCGCCGCAGGACGACAGCTACGAGCTGTCACCCTACGAGGCCTTCTTCCTGCAAAAGCCAGCCAACGCCAGCGAGCTTACTTTCAGTGCTGCCGGCCGCGCTGGCTTAGTCAGCAATGCTCGTGGGAAAGTGGCCGACCAAGGCTCAGCCAACAGCCGCATGGTGGTCAACCTGGTGCTCAGCTCCGACAGCCTGGCCGACCGCACCCGCCTGGTGGTCAACGCGCAGGCGCTGGCCGGATATGAGCCTGGACGCGACGCCGCCAAGTTCTTCAATCCCGACGCGCAGAGGCCGCAGCTCTACTCCCTCGTGGGACAGGCCTGTTGCGCTATCAACGAGCGGCCCGAAGGCGAAGGCACCGTCAGCCTTGGCGTGAAGACGGCGGCCCAGCAGGCCTGCACCATCGCTCTCGACGGCACGGCTCCGTTGCCCGTGCTGTTAGAGGACCGCCTCAACGGCTCACTCACCGATCTGGCCCGCCAGCCCTTTGCCTTCCTCTCGCGCCCAGGCAGCGACGACACCCGCTTCGTGCTCCACGTAGGCGCCACCGCCACCGGCATCATCTCTGCTGCATCACCGGTGCAGTCCCCCACCCCCGCCGCCTTCAACCTGCAAGGACAGCCCGTCGGCAGCGGCTACCGGGGCCTGGTAATAGAAAACGGAAAGCTAACCATCAAACGATAAGGAGGACAAGCCATGCAACGCAGTTTATTTTTCATTCTTTATACATTATTATCTATAAGCGTAGCTGCGCAGTCGGGCTATGGCACCGGCGACGGCTTCAACCCCGGCAGCCCTGGCGTGCCCGGAGCCAACGGCCTCTATCTCGAACAGGGCCTGCTGGTGCTCGACGGCTTCAAGTACGACGAGCTGAGCGAGGCCGTCTACGATGTGTGGGTGCGCTACTGCCAGGAGAACGGATGGACCAACGACAACGACATCTACAATAACGAACGCCGCGAGGCTGTGTTCGCACAGGTTCACCACATCATCGTTTGCGGCGAGCTGAAGCGGGAAGACTACGACTCCGACCCCTCGCTCTACTGGGTACTGTACGACGACTTCCCCAACGTCACCACCCTCGACCTGAGCCGCACCTACGGATGGGGGGGCGACGCCTCGCTGGCCGACTGGACCACGCTGCAAGTGCTCCTCCTGCCCGACTGCGTGGAGGTATTGCCATCGCTCAAGCAGCTGGAGCGGCTGACCGACGTCTTCTGCTACGCCGAGATGCCCCCTGTGGTGGATCTGACCTACTACGAGCGCGACTTCTTCTCGCCAGGAGCCAGCGTCACCGTCCACGTGCCGGACGGCGCCGTGTCCTTCTATCAGGCCACGGAATGGAGCCAGGCTAAGGAGATTGTTTCGCTCGACCAAAACGTGGCGAAGCTGGAAGTGAAGATGCCCGAGGGCGCAGACCTGGAGCAATACCGCAACATGCAGCTCGTGCTGACCGACGAGGCCTTGCAGCAGAGCACCCGCTATGTGGTGACCGACAGGAAGAGCTATCTTTTCCCTGGGCTCAACGCCGACGAGGGCACGGCCTACAGCGTGGCCCTACAGAACCGCTTAGGCACCGTCATCAGCCAGCGTTCGCACATCGAGCCCAAGGTGGGCCTCAACAGTGTGCAGCTCTCCAGTGCGCTGCCCGTCAGCACATACAGCGCACGCGTGCTCACCCCCGAAGGAACCGACGTCACCGCCCAGGCGCAGCTGGCCTGGCAGGATCAGGACGGCAACCGACTGACGGGCAGCGCCACCCTGGCTGGCGTGGCCAACGGCGATGAGCCACGACTGAGCGTCAGCCTGCCCGCCGCGCTGGCCCGCAGCTACGCCCAGCCCAAGCCCGTCACGGCCACGGCCCCCGCCACCACCGTGAGCCTGCAGCCCTTAAAGCAGCACACGGTGACAGCCACCGTGCGCGACGCCACCACCCGCCAGCCCCTGCCGGGCATCACCATGAGCGCCCGGCAGACACTGGCCGACGACCTCACCGCCTCGTTCATTACCACCTCCGACGCACACGGGCAGTGCTCACTGCAAGTGCTCGAAGGCCCGCTCACGCTGTCGTTCTCCTCGCAGGACTATCTGCGGCAGGACGTGGAGCGCACCACCGACTTTGCCACCGACGGCGTGGTGGCCGTGGGCGACGTCATGCTCAGCATCATCCAGGGCATGACCGTCAGCCTCAGCCTCAACACCATTGAGCCCGCACTCGAAGGCGAACAAGCCTCGCCCCTGCCGCTGACCGACGCCAGCGACCTGCTCTTCAGCGTCTACAACGTGACGAAGGACAAGGAGATGGCCAGCCCGACGGTGCAATACCCGCTCTTGGTGCTACCCCAGGGCGTGGACGACGGCGACGAGCTGCGCCTGATCATCAGCTCGGCCAGCAACGCCTTCGAGCCCCTCACCGCCACCGTCACCATCGCCGGCAACAGCGCCGCCCTGTCGGCCGACATACGTGAGCACGGCGGCTTCAGCTCCACCTTCCGTTCAACGGAGAACAGCAGCGTGGCAGCCCTGCTCTACGACAGCAACGGCCGTCAGGCCCACAGCTACGTCCACTCATCGGCCACGCTCACCGTGAAGGGCCTGAAGGAAGGCTACTACACGCTCGTCACCCTGGCCAACGACCCCGTGCTCAGCTCGCTGCTCACGCTCGAAGACCTCTCGGCAGCCGGCCTGCGCCAAAACCTGGACTACGTGAAGCGCGAATTCCACGTCAGCCCCGCCGTGATCACCAAGATTGAGATGGACGACATTCCCCGCCTCGACACCGAGGGCCTGAAGGTGACGACACCCGGTTCGACCTTCAGCGTGGGCAAGAGCCAGGTCATACAGGGCAGCTACCTCACCGTGCGCTCCACCGTGCAGCTGAAGAGCGAATACAGCGGCGGCTGGACCTACAGCGACTTCCGCTTGCTCTTCGACATCCCCGAGGGCTGCAGCTATCTCGACGGCTCGCTGCTGGTGAACGGCGAGGCAACGACGCCCATGATCGAGGACGGACACCTGTCGTTCAGCACCGGCGACCTGGAGGAAGGCAAAACGGTGGACGTGCGTTTCTGCGTGGTGCCCCGCGACGAGGGCCAGTACACGTTGGCAGCACTCGTGGGCTACAGCCACTACAGCTGGGAGGACGGCACGCAGCAATACACCAGCCCCATCGGCAAGGCATCGTTCACCGCCAAGCCCGTGGAGTATAACATTTCCACCGAGAGCTTCGGCTCGCTGCTGGCCACCGGCATCGGACCGCAGGGAGCCACCGTCAGCGCCTTCGACGGCGACGTGCTGCTGGCCACCACCACCGTGCAGGGCGACAAATGGACCATCGACACGCCGCTGCCCGAGGCCTATAACCTCAGCGTCCACCCCGTGCGCATAGAGTGTAAGACCAAGGACGGCAACGCCTACACATCGCCCACGGAATACGTCACCGTGAACACCGACCAGAACACCGTGAGCCGCGTCAAGATGCTCTATCCCAACGCCTGGAAGGGGAGCACCGAGGAGTGTACATGGGATTTCATCAATCCCGACACGAAGGTGGAAAGCTACGACTTCTACCCCAGCTCAAACAGCTACACCTTCCTCATCGACTTCGTGCGCAACGACACTACCGACATTCAGGACGTGGAGCTGACGGCCGAGCTGGAGAACGGCACCTCGGTCAGCATTCCAGCCCGCTTCGACGAGGGCCGTGGCTGCTGGGTGGCCAGCACTAGGATCAGCAGTTTCTCGCCGGTGGAGCACGTCTCTGTCTCGTTCATCAACCGCAAGAGCCAGATGCGCATCGACGCCCAGCACTATGCCGACGTCAGCACCGAGCTGGCCACCCTCTTTGCCGAGCACGCGCAGTTAGTGGCCATTGCCAACGCCGCCACGGCCGACAACATCGACCAGCAGGTGGCAAAGTACGAGCAGACGGTGGGCTACAGCCTCATGCGCGAGGCCACGCAGGAAGACGCGGAATGGGCGGCATGGGCCAGCGCGCTGACGCCCGAGGAGCTGAGAGACGAGGCGCAGGCGCTGATTGACGACCTGCAGGCTCAAGTGGCCGACCTCGACGACCTACTACAAAGGGCCACGCAGCCCTACCCCACCTCGCCCATCGGCACCTACACCATGGACGACGGCACCGTCATCAGCATTACCGACTGCTCGGCCTACAGCGAGGCCACCATCCTGTCGCAGGGCTTCCAGCGGCAGGACATGACCGACGGCACCTACGTCTACTGCCTCAACGAGGACCAACGCAGCGTGGTGGTCAGCTTCAAGGAGGGCTACGCCATTGAGACGCGCTACACCCAGCCTATGAACGGGCCGCGCCGCGTCTCCGTGTTCGACATCTGCGAGCAGGGCAGGAAGTTCCTCACCGGCGTGCTCATGGACAATCTCACCAAGGCCGTGGAGCAAGCCAACGCCCAGCTCTTTGAGTTCACGGCAAGCCTCTTTGCCAAGCGCGACGCCCTGATGCAGGCCGTCACGCGGCTGGAGCAGGTACTGGCCAACCCCAACGCCGGCTTGGTGAGCAAGACGGCCGCCCGCGCCGCCCTCTTCGGTGCGAAGAAAGCACTCATGCACTTCGACACCGTGCTGAAGGTGGTGATGAAGGCCGTCACCATAGCCAAGAAGATCATCCCACTGGCCAAATATGCCTCGCTCATCTACGACTTCGTGAAGACCTTCAACGAGTACAAGGCCCTGTGGCGAAAGACGGAGAAGCCCTGCGAGAACGACCAGGCCGGAATAGCCATGTGCCGCGACATGATTGAGAGCGGCGCCAAGGTGACGCTGGCCTACGTCACCACCAAGCTGGTGGCCCAGGTGGGCGGCGACATTGCCATGCTCCTTGGCATTGCCGGTACCCCTGAGACGGGCGGTGGCTCGCTCCTCGTCAGCGCAGCTGCCTATCTGCTGAAGCAGGCCGCCCTCTTCGCCGCCGACTGGGCTTTCGAGAAGAACGACAAGATGCAGATTGCCGCCATCAACAGGGCTATTGACGCACTTCAGTGTGATGAAGAGGAGGAAGAGCCCAAGCCCGAGGACCCGGGCGAGATTGACCGTCCGCGTCCGCCACGCTGGCCCCACTTCCCCCGCACGCCGCGCAAGCGTCCGCTGCACGACCCCTCAGGCTTCGTCTGCGAGGCCGTGGAGAGCAACCGCCTACAGGGCGTCACCGCCACCTGCCTCTACAAGAAAGAGGTGGAGGACATGTATGGCGACAAGCACGAGGAAATAGTGGTGTGGGATGCCGAGAACTACGGCCAGGTGAACCCACAGCTGACCGACCAGCAGGGCATGTACGGCTGGATGGTGCCGGCCGGGCAGTGGCAGGTGCTCTACGAGAAGGACGGCTATGAGACGCAGCACTCGGCCTGGCTGCCCGTGCCGCCGCCACAGCTCGACGTGAACGTGGGCATGGTGCGCCGCGCCCAGCCCACCCTGAGCGACGGCCACGCCTACGAGCGCGCCATCGACCTCGACTTCTCGCTCTACATGAAAGGCCGCTACATCACCGATGCCACCGTCACCTTCTGGCAGGACGGTCAGCAGCTCAGCGGCGAGGTGACCGCCAGCAATGCCGAGACGGCCTTCGGACAGGACAAGACCGACGGCGAGGCCTACGTCAGGAGCCTGCGCTTCGTGCCCAAGAAAACGCTGGCCGTGGGCTCACAGGTCACCGTACGCGTCAGCGGCCTGCTGCGCAGCTATGCCGACGTGGCCATAGGCGAGGACCTGGAGCGCACCCTCACCGTGGGCCGCGAGGTGACCAGCATTGGCAGCGAGGGCAACATCCTCGTGCCCTACGGCGGCAGCCATCAGGTGATCATCAGCGCCCTGTCGCCAGCCGCAGCAGCCTTTAAGCAGGTGAAGATTTCCACCCTCTCGCCCGACATTGCCGGGCTCGAAACAAGCCAGGTGACGCTCGACGCCGAAGGTAAAGCCTATGTCACCATCAGCGGGCGTCTGCCTGGCACCACCTACCTCAGCTACGCCGTGGAGGGCTCGCAAGTGAGCGGCATGGACACCGTGCGCGTGGTCAGCGACCTCGACTTCGTGGCTGCCCCGAAGGCCAGCCTCATCAGCGGCACCTACGTGGGCGACGGCACGCAGGTGGTGCTCACGGCCGACCCAGGCTGCACCATCTGGTACACCCTCGACGGCTCCTGCCCCTGCGACGATCTGAAGCGCCAGCGCTACGCCGGCCCCATAACCATCAGCCAGAACACCACACTGCGCGCCATGGCCCAGACTGCCGACGGCCGCGAGAGCGAGGTGGTCACCTTCACCTGGTTCATCAGCACCGCCGTGGCCTCGCCAGCCAGCAGCCGCCAGCCAGCAGGCCAGGCCTACGACCTGCAAGGCCGCCCCGTGACGGCTCCCGCCCGTAGCGTGGTAATCCAAGACGGCCGAAAAGTCATGAAAAAAAGATAAGTGATGAGTGATAAGTGATGAGTGATAAGTGATGAGTGATGAGTGATAAGTGATGAGTGATGAGTGAAAAAAAACACAAGTTGGAAAAACTTTTCACTCATCACTCTTCACTTATCACTTTTTTTTTGTACCTTTGCACCCGCAAACGCCGCTTTCCGGCTTGCCCTGATAGTTAAATGGATATAACAAGGCTCTCCTAAAGCTTAGTTCCGGGTTCGATTCCCGGTCGGGGTACAAGGGCACGCTCACTGGGCGTGCCGTTTTAGTTTAGCATATACCGAACTTTATTCCGAACGGACTTCCCAATACCCTGTTTTGTTACTTCCCACACGAACAAGAAGTCCAGCATCGCGTAGTGTAGAAATATGCTTACGCACCATTCGGTCACTAATGCCTAATGCAAATCCCAACTCATTTGAAGTGATGGTAGGCGTACGCTTGACTAATGCGTACACTTCCCATACTGCATCAGACAATTCCGGATATTTACTCCTTAGCTTATTAGGAACTTTATTAGGAATCTTATTAGGAACTCCCGACGGAACTTTATCAGGAAGCGATTCCCCCTGATGCTCCTTCAGCGTCTTGTATATCTCGTTCAGCATGAAGTCGATGAATGGTCCCGATTGCCCAACGTTGGTGCTTGCAGTGATGGCATCATAATAGGCTTGCTGATTGGCATAGACCATATTCTCAACGGGCAAATGCTCGAACAGCGGGTGCAGTTTGCCCAGTATCAGCGATTGCCACAGTCGCCCTGTACGTCCGTTACCATCAATGAACGGATGGATAAACTCAAACTCATAGTGGAATACACACGAACGAATCAACAGATGGTCTTTCGATGATTTCAACCACGCAAACAGATCGTCCATCAATCCAGGCACACGGTCGGCAGGAGGTGCCATGTGGACGAGTCCGCGTTCTGAGAATACGCCCACACCAGAATGACGAAATGCCCCTGCATCATCCACCAGTGCCTCCATCATTACGCCATGCGCTTTCAGCAGGTCTTTCACACTGTAAGGGTTCAGCAAAGGGTAGAGCTCGTATGTGGCTATGGCATTCTTCACTTCCTGTATTTGCTTGATGGGAGCAACCACATTCTTTCCGTCGATGATGTCGCGCACCTCATCCTCACTTAATGTATTGCCTTCAATGGCCAGTGACGAATGAATAGTCTTAATGCGGTTCGCCTTGCGGAGCCGCAGCCCATCCTCCTGCTCCAACCGAATGGCATAACGCTCTATCTGACCGGAAATCTCCGCAATCAGATTGATGGCTTCTGCACTTACTGTAAATGGCGGTATATACATATTCTGTTCTTTCTTTAAATTATAACGTTACATCCCCCACTTTTATTTCACCAGACATCAGGCTCGTATCTCGTCAATCATTTACATGTTTTTCGCCATCTCGAAGTTGGCTGTAGCTGCTACATGACCTCGCGCCTGATCAATAATCTGATGCAAATCCTTTATCTAAGATTGTGTCGTTCCCAGCGACATTTTTGTTGTATTCTTCTCTTCCATATATGGGAATTTAGTTCTGCTGATTAATAAGGTTAACCACCACTTTTACCATGACATCCTTCTCTTCCGTCCTACTTTCCGCAATCATCAGCGTGAGAGCAACAAGAGTATTGTCGGCAATACGCTTTGAACCATCTTCACGATAGAGAATCCGATTGTTGTTGAGGAACCAAAGGAACAGGGTGGCGGCAATACGTTTGTTGCCGTCGCTGAAGGAATGGTTCTTAGTGACGAGGTAGAGCAACATGGCAGCCTTCTCCTCCACACTGGGATATAGCTCTTCGCCTCCAAAGGTCTGATAGATTTGACCGATACTGCTTTTGAACGAATCGTCCTTCTCGTTGCCAAAGAGTGAGCTACCACCGAACTTCTCGCGCAGGCCGTTAATGGCTTGCATAGCATTGTCGTATGTGGCATGGAAAGGTTCTTCTTTAGTTGTCTTTTCTATAGCCAAGCGCTCGTAGTCATAGTTGTCGAGGGTGTCGAGGGCATAAGTGTAATCAGTTACAACATCAAAGAGGGCAGTCGTTTCATCGTTCGATAATAAAGGCTGATTCTGAATGGTGCGCCCAAGCATACCCACCAGTTGGCGCAGCTCGCCTATCTGCTCACGGCGGATGCGCTCGTTGACGGCATAGCCTTTGACGAGGTAGTCCTTCAAGACTTTACGTGCCCAGATACGGAACGCTGTACCACGTTTACTCTTTACGCGGTAGCCAACAGAAATGATGACGTCGAGGTTGTAAAGAACCGATTCCTGCGTTTGGGTCTTCCCGTCCATAGCGCCATGCCGAGTGGTATGTGCAAATTTTGCACATACCTGTTCTTTTTCTAATTCACCCTCTTTGAACACATTATTAATATGTCGGGTTATTACAGTCCTGTCTTTTTGAAACAGCTCTGCCATCTGAGCCTGTGTCAGCCACACTGTCTCATTCTCCAGCCGGACATCTATCTGCGTCTGTCCGTCCTCGGTCTGATATATGATGATTTTATTCTCTTCCATACCTTATTAAACGTTGAACCCTATACTCCCTAACTGAGCACAGCTGTAAATTGGTTACAAAGATAGTCGTTTTTTGGCATATAACCGCTTAATTTCTTGGGAAATTTAAAAAGTATAACAAAAACTCAGAACTCAAAAACTCATAAACTCAAAAACTCAAATCGCTCCGGGGCTGAAAGCTGAAAAGATGTTAAGACAAGCCTTGCCGAGGGGGTGCTGAAGGAGCTCAAAACTCGAATATTTTGCACGAGAAAACTTTTGCGGGGAAAGACGCAAGTTTTGAGAGAATTGCATAACTAATTGAGTGACAAATATTTTAGCTCTTTTTGGAGGCAAAAAGCCACGCCGGAGCTGAAAAAGTCAAGGCCGCAGAAAAATTTGGCGTTGACTTTTTTTCTTGGGACGTGCTTACATGAGTGGAAATCGAGGCGAAAAAGGGCCAAAAAAGTGCACACTCTGCTGGGAGTTGTGCAAAAAAAGCAATGCCACGGCGGTTTTTCTACCCGTGAAATGGCTTCACAAACAGGTGAAAAGGTGGATGATTCGCGCTGGTTTGCGTTTTTTTCCTAACCAAAAAGCGTAGATGAAAATTCACGTCCATTCACATCTTTTTAACCATGCATTTTGTAGTTTTGATATTTTTTTCGTAATTTTGTCCCCAATTAAAAACAGCAGGCGTCTGCCAATGAAAATGACAGAAGAGAGTAGCTGGTTCAGACAATATGCGAAGGATTCTTTTTTTCATCATTGTAGTTACAGCCATGCTTGCCTCCTGTTCTGGAGGCAAAGTGAAATACCGTATAGGCGTGTCGCAGTGTTCCAATGACATCTGGCGCGACAAGCAGAATGCTGAGCTGAGGATGGGCACCTACTTCCACGACAATGTGGAACTGAAGTTTGCCACGGCCGACGACAGCGACGAACGACAGGTGCAGCAGATAGACAGCCTCGTAGATGCCGGCATCGACCTGCTGATTGTGGCGCCCAACCAGGTGGGCACCATCTCGCCAGCCATCGACCGTGCCTTCGACAAGGGCATTCCCGTGATTGTGTTTGAGCGTAAGACCAACTCGCAGAAATACACCGCCTTCATCAGTGCCGACAACTATGAGATGGGCCACGTGATGGGCGAATACATTGTCTCGCGCCTTGGCGGCAAGGGCTCGGTGCTGGAGATAAAGGGCCTGGAAGGCTCGTCGCCCGCCATTGAGCGCCACAACGGTTTCATGGATGCCATCAAGAATGCGCCCGGCATTGAAGTGGTGGGCTCGCTACAGGGTGACTGGACGGAGCCCACGGCCACTAAAAACACCCAGCAGTGGCTAAATAATCATAAAGATGTACGCGTGGACTTGGTGTTCGGGGCAAACGACCGCACTGCGATGGGAGCAAGGAAAACCCTCGGCGAGGGAGTGCTATACTGCGGCATCGACGGCTTGCCGGGTGAGAACGGAGGCATACAACTGGTTCGCGACTCGCTGCTCGACGCCTCGTATATCTATCCCACCCACGGCGACCAGATCATTGACTTGGCCGTACGCATACTCGAAGGCCAGCCCTACAACAAGGAAACGATGCTGATGTCGGCCCTGGTCACTCACGACAATGCCAAGGTGCTGCAAATGGAGAGCAAGGAAATCATGCGCCAGGCCAACCAGCTGGATTCCCTGCACTTGAAGGCCGACAGCTACCTGCGCGAGCTCGACACGCAGCGTGTCATCACCTGGCAGGCCATCGGTGTCATCGTGCTTTTGGTCATCGTGTTCGTACTGTTCTACCTCTATCACCTGCGCAAGATTGCATTGCAGCGAGAACGCGTGGTGAACACGTTGTGGAACATGAACATCAACAAAGAAGGGAAGGAAGCCCCGGAAGTTCCCTGCTCAGCCCCCGAAGCTCCCCCTTCAGCCTCCGAGGGGGCTGCTATAGACCCTACCCCTGAAAGCAAAACTATAGAAGCCCTCTCGGGGGCCGTAGGGGGGGCTTCCCCCTCGGAGGCCGTAGGAGGGGCTTCGGGTGCTTCCGGTGCTTTTCTTTCCCGCTTCCGCGAAGCAGTCGAGGCCCGTCTGTCAGACAGCGACCTGTCGGTCGACGACCTTGCTGCCGACATGAGCCTGAGCCGCGTACAACTGTACCGCAAGGTGAAGGCTATCTCAGGCTCATCGCCCGTAGAGCTGCTGCGCACGGCACGCCTGAACCGCGCCTACCAGCTTCTGCTTACCACCGACAAGAGCGTATCGGAGGTGGCCTACGCCGTGGGCTTCACCGCCCCTTCATACTTCACGAAATGCTTTAAGGAGGAGTATGGCATGGTGCCTGGCGACGTGAGGAAGTAGCATCAGAGAATGTGAAATATCGTTCATTCCACCGCAAAAATGTTACATTGCAACATATTTTGCATGGGATGAACGATATTTTTATGGCTTGAGGTGAATAAGTTGGTACTTTTGCGGCAGATTTGTGAAACAAGAGTATTAATAGCTAAAAACGAAAAGCAAATGAAACAAACGAAACGATTCATTCTGAGTTTTCTCTCGCTAATGCTGTGTACGATAATGTACGCGCAGACGGAGGTAACGGGAACGGTGGTCGATGAAACCGGCGAAGGGGTCATCGGTGCCACGGTGATGGAGAAAGGTACGTCGAATGGCTCGGTGACCGATTTCGACGGCAATTTCAAAATTAAGGTGGAGGCAGGCAAAACACTGGTCTTCTCTTACATCGGCTATCAGACACTGGAACTGCCGGCACAGAACGGCATGAAGGTGGTGATGAAAGACGACGCCCAGTCGCTAAACGAGGTGGTAGTCGTTGGTTATACCACGCAGAAGAAGGCCGACCTGACGGGTGCCATCTCGACAGTAAACGTCGATGAACTGGCTAAGCAAAACGAGAACAACCCCATCAAGGCCCTGCAGGGTCGTGTGCCGGGCATGAACGTCCAGGCCGATGGTAGCCCTTCCGGCTCTGCTACTGTTCGTATCCGTGGTGTGGGCACGCTGAACAACAACGACCCGCTCTACATTATCGATGGCGTGCCGACGAAAGCTGGCATGCATGAGCTGAATGGCAATGACATCGAGTCGATCCAGGTGCTGAAAGATGCCGCCTCGGCCAGTATCTATGGTAGCCGTGCCGCCAACGGTGTAATCATCATCACCACGAAACGCGGCAAGGAAGGCAAGGTGCGCGTCGACTTCGACGGCAGCATCGCCGTGCAAACGTACGCCCACAAGATGAAGGTGCTCAATGCCAAGGAATTCGGCCAGGTGATGTGGCAGGGCTACGTCAATGATGGTCTCGACCCCAACCAGAATGGCCTCGGCTACCACTACGATTGGACCTACAACCAGCAGGGTGTTCCCGTGCTGAACGGTATTACAATGAGCAAATACCTCGACGCAGCTGGTACCACGCCCGCCGCTGATACCGACTGGTTTGACGAAACTACCCGTACTGGTCTCATCCAGCAGTACAACGTCTCCCTGAGCAACGGCAGCGAGCGCGGCATGTCGTTCTTCTCGCTGGGCTACTACAAGAACAAGGGCATCATCAAGGAGAGCGACTTCGAGCGTTTCTCCGCCCGTATGAACAGCGACTACAAGCTGGTGAAGGTGAACGACCGTAACCTCGTGACCATCGGCGAGAATTTCACGCTAAACCGCACTAGCGAGGTGGCGGCTCCCGGAGGTTTCTTGGAGAACGTCCTTCAGTTCAACCCCTCGCTGCCCGTCTATACCACTAACGGCGAGTACGCCGGCCCCGTGGGTGGCTATCCCGACCGCGAGAACCCCGTGGCTCGTCTCGACCGCAACAGCGACAACCGCTACACTTACTGGCGTATGTTCGGCGATGCCTATCTGAACATCAACCCCTTCAAAGATTTCAACATCAAGACCACCTTTGGCCTCGACTACGCACAAAAGGCGCAGCGTATTTTCCAGTATCCCATCACTGAAGGCACCGTGGCCAATGTCACCAACGGTGTGGAGGCCAAGCAGGAGCACTGGACCAAATGGATGTGGAACGCCATCGCTACCTATAATTACGAGTTTGGACGTCACCACGGCGACATTCTTGTAGGTACTGAGCTGAACCGTGAGGATGACGTGTGGTTCAGCGGTAAGAAGTATGACTACATGATTCTCAATCCTGATTATATGTGGCCCAATGCCGGTGTGGGCGAGGCCGAGGCCTACGGTCTTGGCGAGGGCTATACGCTCGTCTCTTACTTTGGCAAGATTAACTACACCTACGACGACCGCTATCTTCTCGGCCTGACCCTGCGCTACGACGGCTCCAGTCGTTTCGGCAAGAACAACCGCTACGGCACCTTCCCCAGCATCAGTGCCGGTTGGCGCATCAACCAGGAGAAGTTCATGGAGGGGCTTGGTTGGATTGACAACCTGAAGATCCGTGCCAGCTGGGGACAGACCGGTAACCAGGAAATAAGCAACATCGCCCGCTACACCCTCTACGAGAGCAACTACGGCGAGGCTGGCTTTGGTGGCCAAAGCTATGGCACCAGCTACGACATTGCCGGCACCAACGGCGGACAGACCCTCCCCAGCGGCTTCAAGCGCAACCAGTTGGGCAACGATGACCTGAAGTGGGAGACCACCACGCAGACCAACCTCGGCCTGGACTTCGGACTCTTCCACAACGCCCTCTACGGCAGCTTTGAGTGGTACTTCAAGAAGACCAAGGACATCCTCGTCTACATGCCGGGCATCGGTGTGATGGGTGAGGGCAGCAGTCAGTGGATTAACGCTGGTGAAATGGAGAACAAGGGCGTGGAACTGAACGTGGGCTATCGCGGCAACGTGGGTGACTTCCAGTACGACATCGCCGCCAACATCGGAACCTACCGCAACGAGGTGACCCGTCTGCCCGAAACCATTGCCGCCAAGGGAACCTTCGGTGGCAACGGCGTGGAAAGCGTAGTAGGCCATCCCCTCGGCGCCCAGGTGGGCTACGTCTATGACGGTATCTTCAAGAGTCAGGACGAGATTGACAATCACGCCGTACAGAGCGGTGCCGGCATCGGCCGCATCCGATGGAAGGACCTCAATAGCGATGATGTCATCAACGAGAAGGACCAAGAGTGGATCTATAACCCCGTGCCCGACTTCACTTGGGGTCTGAACATCTACCTGCAGTACAAGAGTTTCGACTTGAGCATGTTCTGGCAGGGCGTTCAGGGTGTCGACGTCATCAGCGACCTGAAAAAGGAAACCGACCTCTGGAGCGGCTTGAACATCTCGAACCTGAACAAGGGCGAGCGCCTGCTCGATGCTTGGAGTCCCACCAATATGGGTTCGAACATCCCCGCAATCAGCACGATGGACAACAACAATGAGAAGCGCGTCTCGAGCTACTTCGTGGAGAACGGCAGCTATGCCAAGCTCCGCACCATACAGCTGGGCTACAACTTCCCGAAGGCCATCACCGACAAACTCTTCATGCAGCGCCTCCGCATGTATGTCAGTGCCCAGAACCTGCTCACCGTCAAGAGCAGCAATTTCACGGGCGTCGACCCTGAGAACGCCAACTTCGGCTACCCCATCCCCCTCAATGTCACCTTCGGACTCAATGTTTCATTCTAATATAACAGCATCATGAAAAAGATCATCAATATATTCTGTGCCGTCAGCGCTATCTGCACGTTCAGCAGTTGCTCCGACTTCCTCGACGAGCACACCCCACAGGGCACCCTCAGCGACGAGCAGGTGAAGACCCCTGCCAATGCAGAAAACATGGCTATCTCAGCCTACGCCATCTTTACCTCGGCTGAGGACATTAACTCCAGCTTCTCTATGTGGAACTTCGACGTCCGCTCCGACGACGCCTACAAGGGCGGCAGTGGCACCAGCGACGGGGACGTCTTCCATCAACTTGAGGTGCAGCAGGGCGTACTGACCACAAACTGGAATATCAACGATATGTGGGTGCGCCTCTACAACTGCATCTCACGCGTTAACAGCGCCATCGCCCTGCTCAACTCCTGCGACGACAGCTTCACCATGAAGCAGCAGCGCCTGGCCGAGATGAAATTCCTCCGTGCCTACGCCCACTTCCTCCTGAAGCGACTCTATAAGAACATCCCCTTCGTGGTGGACGAGAACCTGACCTACGAGGAATACAACAACCTCTCGAACCGCACCTACACCAACGACGAGGGCTGGCAACTCATCATCGACGACCTCATGGAGGCTTACAACACCCTTCCTGTGACGCAGGCTGAAAAGGGACGCCCTACCAAGGCTGCCACCGCCGCCTTCCTCGCCAAGGTCTATCTCTATAAGGCTTATCATCAAGACGATGCCAACAGCAATCAAGTAACCAGCATCAACTCCGATGACCTGCAGAAGGTCATCGAGTTCACCGCCCCCACCCTCTACAGCAACTACGGTCTGGAGGATGACCTGCACAACAACTTCCGCCCCGAAGAGCAGTACGAGAACGGACGCGAGAGCCTCTGGGCCATCCAATACAGTCGCAACGACGGCAGCACCTACGGCAACCTGAATTGGAGCTACGGTCTCATCCCGCCCAACATTCCTGGTGCCACCGACGGTGGCTGCGACTTCTACAAACCCAGCCAGAACCTGGTCAACGCCTACCGCACCGGTGCCGATGGTCTGCCCCTGCTCGACACGTTCAACCAGAAGGACTATGACAAGACTGCCGACAACGCCGACCCGCGCCTCTTCCTCACCGTCGGCATCCCTGGACTGCCCTACATGTTCAACCGCAACTTCATGATGGAGGAGACCAGCATCTGGAGCCGCTCCAACGGCCTCTACGGCTACAACGTCAGCCTGAAGCAGAATGTTGACCCCGCCCTCATCGACCAGTACCTCATCAAGGGCAGCTACTGGGCCTCTTCGATGAATCGCATCGTCTTCCGCTATGCCGACGTCCTCCTGATGCGCGCCGAGGCATACGCCCAACTCGGACAGACAGACGAAGCCATCAAACTCGTCAATCAGATTCGTACCCGCGCCGCCGGCAGCACCCAGATGGTGAGCAGCTACCAAACGCTCTATGGTGTGAAGATGTATGTCGCCAACTACAAGGGAAACTATTCGAAGGACGAGGCCATCCGCATCGTTAAGATGGAGCGCCGCTTAGAGATGGGCATGGAGAGTGAGCGTTTCTTCGACCTCGTGCGCTGGGGCGACGCCGCCACCGTACTCAACAAGTACTTCGCTGAGGAGATTCCCCACTGCGCCATCTACACCAGCGCCCATTTCAACGCCGACAAGGACGAATACCTGCCCATCCCCTTTGAGCAGATCTCTGCCAGCAATGGTCACTACGTCCAGAACTGCGGCAACTGGTAAAAAACATCGAATTAAACGAATTAAACGAATTGTCATTATGAATACCAAGATATTAAATATATTCTTTGCGTTCTGCGTTGTCTGCGGACTTTGGTCGTGCAGTGACGACAACGCCAGCGACCTGCAACTCTCAGGCGACTGCATGGTCACCGCCCTCGCCCTCGACAACTATGAGGGCACCATCGACCTCGCCTCGCGCTCCATCGTTGTCCGTCTGCCCGAAGTCTATGAGACCAAGGCCATGACGCTCACCGCACTCACGATAAGTAGCGGTGCCAACTGCAACATCGCTCAGGGCCAGACGCTCAACATGGATGCCGCCCAGGTGCTGCGCGTCAGCAACGGCGACACTTTCCTCGACTGGACTGTCAGCGTGCTCCACGACGAGGCACGCATCCTCTCCTTCGTCATCAACGACATCTATACTGGTGCCATCGACCAGGATGCCAAGACCATCACCGTCTATGTGCCCGCCAGCGTCGACATCAAGGCCCTCGTGCCCA
The DNA here is from genome assembly GCA_017400455.1 of Prevotella sp. Taxonomy (GTDB): domain Bacteria; phylum Bacteroidota; class Bacteroidia; order Bacteroidales; family Bacteroidaceae; genus Prevotella. Next base: position 28,941 of record JAFPTC010000030.1, read on the forward strand.
CCATCGTCTATAGCCAGAACGCCACGGTGACACCCGGCAGCGGTGTGCCGCAGGACTTCACCCAGCCCGTCACCTATACCGTGAAGAATAACTCCGCTGAGAGCACCTACACCGTCAAGGTCATAGCCATCGACAAGCCCGCCGCCCTCTTCATCGGTAGCGCCGCCACGATGAGCGAACTCGACCCCGAGGCCAAGGCCGCCTGCGAGTGGATGCTTGGCAACGTGGCCAACTCGCTATACGCCAGCTTCGCCGACCTGCGTGCCGGAACGCTCGACCTCAGCGACTGTAAGGTCATCTGGTGGCACTGGCATGTTGACGGCGGCGTGGACGGTCACGACGTGTTTGTGGCCAAGGCTACCGACGCCCTTGACACGAAGAACGAGTTGCGAGCCTTCTATGAGAACGGCGGTGCCCTCTTCCTCACACGCTACGCCACCAACCTGCCCTCCTTCATCGGCGTCACCGGCGATGACGAGTGGACTACGCCCAACAACTGCTGGGGCCAGAACGAGGACGCAGCCGAGTTGTGCGGCGGGCCGTGGAGCTTCCGCATCTTCGACGGCCAGAACGACCATCCGATGTGGCAGAATCTTATCCAAGGCGACAACCCGCAGGAGGTTTATTGCACCGATGCTGGCTATCATATCACCAACTCCACCGCCCAGTACCACATCGGCACCGACTGGGGTGGCTACGATGACCACGCTGCCTGGGAGGCCCGCACTGGTGGTAAAGTCCTCGGCGTTGGCGGCGACGGCGCTGTCGTTGCCTGGGAATATCCCGCCCACGACGGCAAGGGAGGCGTCATCTGCATCGGCTCTGGCTGCTACGACTGGTACAGCTATACCCTCGAACCTGGCTATCAGGAGAACTACCACAAGAACATCGCGACTATGACAAAGAATGCCATTAATTATTTAACAAAGTAAAGCCTTATGAAGACAATGATATATTCAATATTCGCAATCATGCTGTCAGCCCCCGTGCTGACGGCATGCAGCGACGACGACTTCACCGCTGACCCCTCACGCGACTGGGCTGGCACCACCACCTTCTTCACCCCCACCGACGATGCTGGCTTCAACACCTACTACATGCCCGCCATCGGACGCTGTGGCGACCCCATGCCCTTCTACGATCAGAAGGCTGGCGAATACAAGGTGCTCTACCTACAGGAGTACGACAACAACGGCGCCTGCTACCATCCCTTTTGGGGCATCAGCACCAAGGATGGTGCCAACTACACACCCCTCGGGGAAGTCCTTCCTACTGGCACCAGCACCGCCCAGCAGGATGCTTCTCTTGGCACTGGCTGCGCCATCTACAACGAGAAGGAAGGTCTCTACTATATCTACTACACCGGCTACAACGTCCTTCTTCCCAATCATGAGGTCGTGATGCGCGCCACCTCGACCGACTTTAAGACGTGGGCCAAAGACAACGTATGGCAGCTGAAAGGTACCGACTATGGCTACGATGCCAACGACTTCCGCGATCCGCAGATCTTCATTGCAGACGACGGCCTTTACCACATGGTTATTGCCAGCAAGCTTCGCTTCGCCGAGTTTAAGTCGAGCGACATGAAGACGTGGGAGCACGTCGGTAGCTTCCCCATGATTTGGGACCGCATGTGCGAGTGCCCCGACATCTTCAAGATGGGCGACTGGTGGTACATCGTCTATAGCGAAGGTTACCGTGCCTCATGGAGCCGTAAGGTGAAGTACATGATGGCTCCCACCTTCGATGCCCTGAAGGCCTGCTTCAACGACCCGGGTGCCAACTGGCCAAAGGATGGCAAGGAAGGCGTGCTCGATAGCCGAGCTTTCTATGCCGCCAAGACTGCCTCCAACGGCACCGA
>JAFPTC010000004.1 GCA_017400455.1 Prevotella sp.
CGCGAAGACCAGCTCAAGGGCATGAAGGTAGGCGACGAGGTTACCGCCTTCAGTCCTGCGTTCAACAAGGATTTCCGGCTGAAGGTCTACAGCATCAAGGACCAGGGCACCTATGCCGTATGGAAAGCCACAAAATCTACCGGTCAGTACGACCTGAAGACTTTCGAAGTGAAGGCCCGTCCCGTTGACAAGTTCGACGGTCTGCGCCCCGGAATGTCACTCATTATCAAATAATAACGCCCCCTTCGGGGCTCTGGCGGTGAAACAGAAGGCAAGCGAGATAACAAGGATTCTACGAGTGGCCAGTCGCGAGTGCGGCATCTTGGCCACCACGCCCATATACTTTTTCTGTATGGTCATCTTCCCTATTATCACCATCCTTTTCTTCACCTTCCTCCTCGACAGCGGACAGCCCCAGGAGATGCCCATCGGAGTGGTCGACCTCGACAATACATCCACCACCCGCGCGCTCATCCGTCGTCTCGACGGCATGCAGACCTCCCACGTGGCCGCTTATTTTGCCACCCCTGCCGATGCCCGCAAGGCCATCCAGCGCAACAAGATCTACGCCTTCCTCTATATTCCGCAAGGCACCACCGAGAACTTGCTCTCGGCCCGTCAGCCCAAGGTGTCGTTCTATTACACCGGCACCTCGCTCACAGCCGCCGCCATGCTGATGCGCGACCTGAAGACAGTATGCACGCTGGGTTCCGCTGCCGTGGGCCAGGCCACCATGCAGGCCCGAGGCTTCACACAGAAGCAGATTACCACCTTCCTGCAGCCCATTGCCGTCGACCTGCATGCTGTGGGCAACCCGTGGACCAGCTACAACATCTATCTCTCCACGTTCATCATTCCCGGCATCCTGCTGCTCTTCATTTTCCTCATCTCAGCCTATTCCATCGGAACGGAGCTGAAGTTCCACCGCTCGCAAGAACTGATGAAGCTCTCCGGCAACGACATCTACGCTGCCATCATCGGAAAGTTCCTTCCGCAGACGCTCATCTGGCTCATTATCGTCTATGGTTATATGTGGTACGTCTTCGGACACCTGGGATTCCCCCACCCCGGCGGCACGTGGCTCATTGCCCTGATTGGACTGCTGGCCGTGCTGGCATCCGAAGGTTTTGGTATCTTCATCTTTGGCATTATCCCCTCGCTGCGCATGTCGATGAGTATCTGTTCGCTCTGGGGCGTGCTCAGTTTCTCTACCTGCGGAGCAGCCTTCCCCATCTTTGCCATGGACGCGCCCATCACGGCCATGGCCCAGCTGTTCCCCCTCCGCCACTACTACATGGTCTACCAGCTCAACATCTTCAATGGCTACCCCATGGAGATAGCCTGGTTCAACTATATGGCGCTGGGCATTTTCATCTGCCTGCCGCTCTTTGTCATGAAATCCATCCGTAAAGCAATGACCGAGTATGTCTACATTCCTTAAACGAATCAACGAAGGCTTGCACGACATGTGCTACATCTGGGCAAAAGAAATGAAGTCGATTGTCCAGGACGAGGGCGTGCTGCTTTTCTTCATCGTGGTTCCGCTGGTCTATCCCCTGCTCTACTCATGGATCTACAACAACGAGGTGGTGCGCGAGGTTCCCGTTGCCATTGTCGACATGTCCAACTCGCAGCTGTCGCGCCAGTTCATACGCCAGTTCGATGCCTCTCCCGACACCCGCGTGGCCTATCGCTGCAACGACATGGAAGACGCAAAAGACCTGGTCGAGAAACAGGTGTGCCACGGCATACTCTATTTCCCGCCCGAGTTTGAGAATAATATCTACCGCATGGAACAGGCCCACCTGGGC
>JAFPTC010000031.1 GCA_017400455.1 Prevotella sp.
AATCGCTCACTGAGCTTGATGATTTGCTCGAGAGTCTGAATCTGTCGTTTGGAACCGACATTAGTAAGTATAAACTGGACAAGGAGTAGTCGTTGATGACCACCAAATGCCCAAAAACAAGTAAAAAAAGAAAATGAGACACAATAAGAAATTCAATCATCTGGGCCGTACTGCAGATCATCGTCGCGCCATGCTTGCCAACCAGGCCATCTCGCTGATCATGCACAAAAGAATCACTACGACCCTGGCAAAGGCAAAGGAACTCAAGAAGTATGTAGAGCCCCTCATCACCAAGGCAAAGGAGGACTCTACCAACTCACGCCGTGTGGTGTTCAGCTACCTTCAGAACAAGGAAGCCATCAAGGAACTTTTCGGCCCCGTGGCTGAGAAGGTTGGCGACCGTCCCGGTGGCTACACCCGCATCATCAAGCTCGGCTTCCGCCAGGGTGATGCTGCACAGATTTGCTTCATCGAGCTCGTTGACTTCGATCCTGAAATGGCCAAGACCGAGACCAAGAAGAAGGCTACCCGCCGTAGCCGTCGTGGTGGTCAGAAGGCTGTCGAGGCTCCCGCACAGGAGGCTCCCGCAGCAGCCGAGGCTCCTGCCGAAGCTCCCGCAGCTGAGGAGGCTCCCAAGGCCGAGTAATATCAGGCAATCATTTTCCCTTTATAAAAGCATGCTCTCGCCATTGGTGGGAGCATGTTTTTTTTTGTATGTTTTAGCCTTTTGCGATGGCTGGGGTAGCCGCAGCTTTTTACGCGGAGGCTCCGCGTGAAAAAATCTCACGTGAGATTTTTTCACGGGAAGGCCTCCCAGAAACACGGGGCGAGGGGGTAGGGGGAAAAAGCGACAAGAAAGGGGAAAAACGGCACGAAAGAACAAAAAAACGAGAAGGGTAGGGGAAGCAAACGGGAAGGAAAGAGCAAGAAAACGCTACGAAAGAATGATAAGTGGCTCGGGACGGATGAAAAAACGGGCGCCATGTTTGGCCGTTTGCGGTTTTATTCGTATCTTTGCAGCAGAAAATGAAAAGACTCAGAAGCCGCATTCGCCAGACTCTGTCTTCTCGCATCAGCCTGACGGTTGTTTGCGCCATTGGCCTTTTGCTGTTGTTGGCTGTGTTTTTCGTTTTGCGCTTCTCCTACAAGGCCATGCGAGAAGACGCCATGCAGAATGCCAACGAGACCCTGGAGTACACCTTGCAGCATATTGACAACGTCCTGCTCAGCGTCGAGCAGTCGGCTGGAAACATCTATTGGGACCTGCTCAACCATGTTGATGAGCCGGAAAGGATGCATACCTACTGCCGCCAGCTGCTGCAGAACAATCCCTATGTCGCAGGCTGCGCCATAGCCATGGCTCCGGGCTATTTCCCCGGGCGCGACAGCCTGTTCATGGCCTATTACTATCGCGATGGCCTGTCGGACGACGCCGCCATCCTCTCCTCGCAGTCATTTGCCAACTGCAGCTACCACGAGCAGGACTGGTACACACGCCCCATGCGGACGGGCACCCCCTCATGGATAGACCCCATGAAAGAAGCCTCGTCGTCGAACGAGTCTGTCACCACCTTCAGCCTGCCTATCTTCGATGCTGAGGGCCGTGTGGTGGGCGTCCTCGGTGCCGACGTGTCCACAGTGTTGCTCTCCGACATTATCCAGCGAGCCAAGCCCACGCCCCATTCCTACGCCATGCTGATGGGGCAGAGCCAGTCGTTCGTGGTCTATCCCGACAGCAGCAAGCTGCTCCATCAGGGCCTGATACCCATGCTCGACGAGCATGCCGACCCGACGGTGAAGCAGGCCCTGAAGCTGATGGCCGAGGGCCAGACGGGCCACCTGCGCGTGCGATTCGACGAGGGCGGCTATAGCTACGTGTTTTTCAAGCCCTTCGTGCGCAAGCCCGTGCCCGGCCGTTCCGATAACGAGCTGAACTGGAGCTCGGCCGTGGTCATGTCTGAAGACGACATCTTCGGCGGCTTCACCCGCATGTGCACCATCGTCATCCTTGTGGCCATAGCCGGCTTGCTGGTGCTGTGGCTGCTCTGCCGCTTCATCATGAACCGCCAGCTGCGTCCGCTGCGCATGCTCACCCAGTCGGCCCAGCTCATTTCCGAAGGCCAGTATGTCGAGACCATTGCCGAGAGCCGCCACGTCGACGAGGTGGGAACGCTGCAGAACCATTTCCGCCAGATGCAGCAGGCCCTGTCGACCCACATCGGCGAGCTGAACCGCCTGACCTCGGCGCTACGCGAGGACGGCGACGAGCTGGAGAGGGCCTACAAGCAGGCCAAGGAAGCCGAGCGGATGAAGACCGCCGTGCTGCACAACATGTCGAGCCAGATGCTCAGGCCCGCCAATGCCATTGCCGACGGCGTGGAGGCCCTGTCCACCCGCTTCAGCGACATGAACCAAGAGGAAGTCGAGACCCTGGTCAACCAGATTGAGCAGCAGGGCCAGGAAGCCACGCAGTTGCTCGACCAGCTGCTCAGCGCCTCGCGAGAAATACCCGAATCCCACTGAAACAGAAGATGAAGAACCTGATCCGACATATCCGACAGTCGCTCTCGCTGAAGCTCAGCATTGGCATCCTGCTCTTGGCCATGCCCATCTTCGTCATCACGCTGGGCGTCCTCTTCAAATATTCGCGCAACCTTGTGCGCCAAGAGGCCGTGAAGCGGGCCACGAGCACGCTGAACACCACGTCGCTGCGCGTCGCCGGCTATATGAAGACCATCGAGGACGCCACCAATTCCAATGCCTGGATCATTGAGCAGAACTTCCGTCCCGACACGCTGCTCCACTTCTCGCGGCTCATCGTGATGCTCAACAACAACGTTGGCGGATGCTCCATCACCGCCGCTCCCGATGCCTTTCCCGAGCATGGGCGCTACTTCTCGGCCTATTCCGTGAGGCTGCCGAAGCAGACGGCCCAGGCCGACAGCCTCCGCGAGGACAGCATTGCCACGGTGCTTGAGGCCGAGTACGACTACTTCTCCAAGCCGTGGTACAGTATGGCCGTTGAGCGCGGCGAGTCCTGCTGGATTGACCCCTTCGACGACTATACCGAGGGCACCCTCTCGGCCCCCGGCGTCATTGCCTCCTATAGCCGTCCGCTGCGCAACGCCCGAGGCTCCTTGTTGGGCGTGCTCTCTGTCGATTTGTCGCTGTCCCGTCTCTCGGCGATCATCACCGCCAAGGAGCCCTTCCCCAAGGCCTATTTCATCATGCTGGGCTCCGAGGGCCAGTATCTCCTCCATCCCGACTCGTCGCGGCTGGGCAAGGAGTCCATCTTCAGCATTGCCGATGCCAGCAACCATCCCGACGTCATTGCCCTGGGCCACGAGATGACCACCGGCAAGCAGGGTTCGATGACCGTCACCGTTGACGGCGAGCCTTGTCTGGTGTGCTATCAGCCCGTGCCCGGTTCCACCTGGAGCCTTGCGCTGGTCTGTCCTCATAGCGGCATCCTCAAGAACTATCGCCAGCTCACCTTCTTCATCCTGCCCTTCGTCGTCATCGGGCTGCTGCTGGTGCTCATGCTTTGCCGCCGCATCGTGGCCCGTTTCCTGCGGCCGCTGGGCAGCCTCTACCGCCAGTGCCGCCGCATAGCGCAAGGCCGTTTCGACGAGCATTTCCCCCGCACCATCCGCACCGACTCCGTGGGCCGCCTGCAAAACAGCTTTGCCGCCATGCAGGATGCCATCGACCGCCATGTAGGCGACATACGCCACGTCAATGACCAGACCATGCAGCGCAACCAGGAGCTGCAGCAAGCCCGCCAGCTGGCCCTCGACGGCATTCGCCAGAAGACCATCTTCATGCAGAACATGACCCACCAGATTCGCACGCCCCTGAACATCATCATGGGCTTTGCCCACGTCCTGGGCGACAACTTCGGCACCACCCAGGACGAGGTGCGGAAAATCACCTCCATGATGAGCTACAACGCCATGCTGCTCAAGCGCATGGTGCTCATGCTCTACGACAGCTCCGACACGGGGCTGAACGAAGAGCAGAAATGCCTGAAGAACGAGCAGGTGCTGTGCAACGAACTGGCCCGCGAATGTATCGACGTCACCCACGGGCGCTTCCCCGACGTCAGGGTGGCCTTCACCACCGACCTGCCCGACGACCTGCACGTGCTCACCAACCGCACCTATCTCTCGCGCAGCCTGCTGGAGCTGCTCTATAACGCCGTGAAGTTCTCCGACCGTCAGCACGTGTCGCTCCTGCTCACCAAGACGGACGCCCGGGTGCTCTTCATCATCCAGGATGTGGGGCCAGGCATAGCCCGTGACGAACAGAAGCAGATGTACGTGCCCTTCAGCAAGCGCGACGACCTCTCCGAAGGTCTCGGCCTCGGACTTCCCCTGGCTAAGCGCCATGCCGACACGCTCGGTGGCGACCTCTCGCTCGACGCTGACTATCGCCAGGGCTGCCGCTTCATCTTTGAAGTTCCCCTCTGATGCAGGGAAACCTCCCCTCTGGCCGGCCATCAGCCGCCCCGCTGCTGAAAGAATAATAAATGGGCCGCCTCGCAGGTTAAATAATTCTAATAATATCAGCCAATTGGCGGTTTTTCCCGTCAGATGATTAATTTTGCATGCGAATTATTCAACCAAATCAAGACGATTATGAAAAAGAACGTATTATTCATCGCAATGGGAGCCGCACTGCTCATGAGCAGCTGCGCCTCGAAGAAAGAGCTGGCCGGTTGCCGCGAGGAGAACAAGACCCTTTCCACCTCGCTCCAGACCACCAAGGAAGACCTGGCCGGAAAGAACGCACGCATAGCCAGCCTGGAGGAACAGCAGAAAGGACTGCAGCAGGCCCTGCGCGCTGCTGAGCAGAAGTATGACAAGCTGCAGGAGGCACTCGACAAGAGCCTCACCAACGCCTCGCAGAACAACATCTCGATCGAGAAGCTCGTCGACCAGATCAACGAGTCCAACCAGTACATCCGCCACCTCGTGGAGGTGAAGTCGAAGAGCGACTCGCTGAACATGGTGCTCACCAACAACCTCACCCGCTCGCTCTCGAAAGAAGAGCTGAAGGAGGTCGACGTGCAGGTGCTCAAGGGCGTGGTCTATATCTCCCTGGCCGACAACATGCTCTACAAGAGCGGTTCCTACGAGATTAACGACCGTGCCGCCGAGACCCTGTCGAAGATTGCCAAGATCATCACCGACTACAAGGACTACGACGTGCTCATCGAGGGCAACACCGACAACGTGCCCATCACCCGCGAGAACATCCGCAACAACTGGGACCTCTCCTGTCTGCGCGCCAGCAGCGTGGTCCAGGCCCTCCAGACCAAGTACGGCGTTGACCCGAAGCGCCTCACCGCCGGCGGCCGTGGCGAGTACAACCCCCTGCAGAGCAACGACACCGAGCTGGGCAAGCAGCGCAACCGCCGCACCCAGATCATCATCACCCCGAAGCTCGACGAGTTCATGGAGCTCATCGGCGAGGCCCCCGAAACGGAGAAGTAACGCCGCCGCTGCCCGCACAGCCCATTCATCGGAAACCATCCATTGGTTTCCGATTTTTTTTATTTGTTTTCATCATGATAACACAAAGGCACAGAGATACAGCGCTTTTTACTAAGAAGGTATGAATCGAGGTACGAGGTACGAGGTGCGAGGTACGAGATTACTCTGCTGTGGAGTATTCTGCCTGCAAGGTATTGGAGCGTCGGATGCCGAGTAGAGGGGTCTCTGCTCCACTGCCCGGGCTTCCGTGGGCGAGTAGAGGGGTCTCTGCTCCACTGCCGGAGCGTCCGTGGTCGAGTAGAGGGGTCTCTGCTCCATTGCCGGAGCGTCAGGGGCCGAGTAGAGGGGTCTCTACTCCATTGCCGGAGCGTCAGGGGCCGAGTAGAGGGGTCTTTACTCCACTGCTGGAGCTTCCGGGGACGAGTACCCAGGGTGGGTGCTCCACTGCCGGAGCGTCCGGGGGCGAGCAACCAGGGTTTTGGGTTTTAATTTTTGAATTGATGATTATTAATAAAGCCCTTACTTGGCGGGCAGCGGGGCGGGCCCGTCGGGGGTGGGGGTCACGGGGATGATGCGGCCCTGACGGTCGAAGGTCAGGCGGTCGATGCAGACCTCGCGGTGGATGCCCGGCTCGTGGTCAATGAAGTTCTTGTTGATGCGGTGGTAGACAATGTACCACTCGTCCTTGCCGGGCAGCTGCAAGACGGAGTTGTGGGCCGTGCCGTAGATCTGGTCCTCGGGCTTCTGCTTGATGACCATGTAGTTCTGCTCGTCGAGGGTGATGGGGCCGAGGGGCTTCTTCGACGTGCCGTAGCACACGTGGTAGTTGGGCGAGCCGGTGTCGTCGACGCTCCATAGGAAGTAGTAGGTGCCTTTACGGTAGAAAACGTAGGCTCCCTCGCGGAAGGCCCAGGTATGCACGGTGCCGCCCTGTGGCGTCAGGTGGGTGATGGTCTCCTTCTTCACGCTCATCATGTCGTCGTTCAGCTCTGCTCCGGCCATGAAGCCGTTGCCCCAGTAGAGGTAGAATTTGCCGCTCTTGGGGTCTTGGAACACATCGACGTCGATGGCCTGTCCGCCGCGAGCCTCCTGCGGGCGGTCGTTGTCGGTGATGATGGGTGCGCCGGAGTCAACGAAGGGGCCGGTGGGGCTGTCGCTCACGGCCACGCCAATCTCCTTGCGGTTGGTCTTGGGGTTGTGGGCTGAGAAGTAGAAGAAATAGAGGTGAGAGGTGAGAGGTGAGAGTTGGGAGGTTACCGATGCAGGCAGGCTGGCCAGGAGTGAGTGTGAGGCTTTGACCTC
>JAFPTC010000032.1 GCA_017400455.1 Prevotella sp.
CAATGAGCGAGGTTGACCCGCGTCAGGACGAGATTGACCAGATACGCAAGTGGATGCTCCTGATGAAGCAGACCAATGACTGGGGCAGCTACAGCCTTGCCGCTGATGCCGTCAACAGCCTGATTCTTCATTCTTCATTAAAAACGCCCATCATCCGCGACCGAGGCACCCACCAGGCCCACGTGATGCTGGGCACACAGGCCTTCAGCGCCGGCGACGACCGCCGCTGGGCGCTCTATCTGCTGAACAACATCCTGGGCGGGCCGGGCATGAACTCGCGGCTGAACCTTGCGCTGCGCGAACGCCACGGACTGGTGTACACCGTGGAAAGCTCGATGACGAGCTATAGCGACACGGGGCTATGGACCGTCTACTTCGGCTGCGACGCCCACGACACCCAGCGATGCCTCAAGCTGACACGCCACGAGCTGGACCGACTGATGCAGAAACCCCTGAGCGAGGCCCAGCTAAGGGCCGCCAAACGGCAACTGCAAGGCCAGCTGGCCATAGCCATGGACAACCAGGAGCAGCGCGTGCTGGACTATGCCCGCACCTTCCTCCACACCGGCCACGGACGTACGCTGGCCGACGTGATGGACCACATCAACCGCCTCACAGTCAACGACCTGCAGCAGGCCGCCCAGCAGCTGTTCGCCCCCGAGCGACTCCTCACGCTCATTTACAAATAAAACGCGAGATTTCAGCAACATTCTATTAAAAGTCCTTAAAAGGAAGGAACTTTTTTCTCATTTTTTTAGATAATTTGCAAGAAAAAGCTATCTTTGCAACTGGATTACTATTTACTAACTTTATTTATATTTCTATGAAGAAAATTCTACTACTTGTGAGTAGTGTGTTCTTCGCGCTTTCGTCGTTTGCACAGGAAGACGTGACGCACTACATCCAGAATGCAGGCTTTGACGAAGACCTGACATTCCAGGCCGATGGTACCATGAAGGAGGCCATCAGCACCGAGACCTCGCTCAGCGACCGTAGCTGGGCCTACATCGCAGCCGACTCAACAGTGTATGCACGCCCCAAGAGCACCAGCTCGCAGAACCGTCCCGACGGCCGCAAGCTGGAGGCCGTGAACGGCTTCAAGGGCCGCGTGAAGGGCTGGACCATGGAGTCGAACGCCGACTTCCCCAAGTGCGAATGGACCTATTTCGGCACCGTGCCCTATGACCTGGGCGAGCAGGCCGTACCCATTGCCGACGACGGTACTACCTACCTGGCCGTGCCCGAGCGTCCTACTGAGTTCGACGGTGGCGAAGGCTTCGTCTACCTGCGCGCCGGATGGACCAACAGCGCCCTCTACAAGCAGGTGGTGAAGCTGCCCTGCGCAGTCTATCGCCTGGAGTATTGGACCATTAACATCAACCCCAACACCTCGGCCGTGGCTAAGGACCTGACGCAGATTGTATGCCGTAAGGAGACCTTCAAGGACGAGGAGAGCACCGGACTGAGCTCGCAGGTGTGGACCAAGCACGAGTTTGAGTTCACCCCCACCGCCGAGTTCACCATGCAGTTTGGCTATGAGGCTGCCAACGCCGGTTCAGGCGGCCAGCCTATCGTGGCCCTCGACGGCATCAAGCTCTACAAGATCGACGAAGCCGACCCCGTGAAGATTCTGGAAAGCGACATCTCCGACCTGATGGACGAGTGCCAGGAGCTGAGCTACACCGCATCGTCGAACGGCTTCGACAACCTGGGTTCACAGATTGCCGACTATGAGATTGAGCTGGAAAGCTATCTCGGCGGCACGCAGGAAGAACTGGAGGCAGCACTGAAGGAGGCTAACGCCCGCATGCAGGTGCTGCGCGACGCCGTGGCTGCCATCGGCGAGGTTGACGCCATCCTCTCGAAGATGGACGAGCTGCTGCAGACCACCGACTATCCCGGCAAGCCCGCCTTTGAGGAGGCCTACAAGAACATCCTGAACTACAAGAACGGCCTCCTGGGCGAAGACGTCGACGTGGCCGCTAAGATCCTGGGCGCCGTGGCCGAGGCCACCGAGGCCATCAAGGCCTACTTCATGACCCAGACCGCCACTGAGGACAATCCTGCCGACTTCACCATCTTCATCCAGCACCCCTGGTTCATCGATGCCGATGCCGAGCCTACGCTCATCGACGGCGAGTGGGTATTCCCCAAGCGCTATGACGAGGAGGGCAACGACCTCTACAAGCAGGGCGACGGCGCAAGCCCCAACCTGAACAAGGAGGGATGGTACATCGCAGGCGCCGAGGGCGGCGACCAGCGTCTGAACTGGCAGCAGGGACGCAGCTGCTGGAACGCTTGGAACAGCAACTTCACCACCACACTGGCCGTGGGCCAGGACTTCGAGGGACTGCCCAATGGCTACTACACCGTTTCGGCTGACCTCATCACGCAGTCGGGCTATGCCAACGGCACACAGAAGGTGTTTGCACAGAGCATCGCCGGCAAGAAGACCTCTTCGCAGGCCCTGTCCTCAGAGGGATGGGACGACGCTGACCCCGCCGCTGCACAGTGGGAGACCATCAGCATGACCAACGACGACAAGGTGCTCGTGGTCGACGGTAAGCTTACCATCGGCGCCGAGGGCAAGGGCGACGGCAACGCTTCAGCCGGATGGTTCCTGGCCACCAACTTCCACCTCTACTACCTGGGCGAGGCTCCCGCCGAGGCCGTGAAGCAGGCCTTCGACCAGAAGATTGCCGACGCCAAGGAGATGCTTGCCAACATCCACTTCGCCGTTGACAAGAAGGCCCTGAGCGACGTCATCGACCAGCAGGCCTCCAGCACCGACTACATCGCTGCCATGACCGCCCTGCAAGAGGCCATGGCCGAGGCTCAGAAGAGTATCGCCAAGTACGAGGAGTACATCCCCAGCGACGGCACCATCGACGGCAAGACCATTCCCACCGTGCAGAACACGCTGAAGAAGAATGGCGGCGAGGGCTATGACGCTGCCGAGGACATCATGCAGTTTGCCTACGACTGGGTGCAGACTTGGATTGCCTGCGACACCGCTACCTACACCAAGTTCGACGCCACCGTGGACCTGCTGAAGAACTATCTGAACACCTACACGCCCGCCTACAACAATGCTGCTGAGGTGGCCAAGGCAGCTTCGGCTGCCGGCAAGGCTGCCCTGCAGGAAATCATGGACGCCCAGAAGGCTGCCGTCACCGCCGAGATGCGCGACAAGAACGCCATCAACGCCTATGTGGAGGAGCTGAACCGCGTCATTGCCGTGGTGAAGAAGCAGAACATCGTGGACGATGCCAACGCCACCGACTACACCGCCTTCATCCAGAACCCGAACCTTGAGGCCGAGGCCGGATGGACCTTCGACAAGGGCAACGGCAACAATAACACCACCAGCTCGCAGTGGTTCGACGGAAGCAGCACACGCTACATCGATTCCTACAATGGTGCTGGCCTGGCTGGCTTCATCGCCACCCAGCTGGTGAAGGACCTGCCCAACGGTACTTACAACGTGGGTGTCTACACCCGTACGCCGGCTGAGGGCGCCTACATCCTGAACGCTCCCGCTGCCGACACCACCTTCGTCGAGATTCCCTTGAACTACTGGACCACCATCAGCTCCACCGGCGAGGATTCCATCGCCGTGGCCAGCGACACCCACGGACCGCTGTGGGAAGAGGCAAAGGCCCAGATTGAGGGCGGCATCGCCGTCACCGATCCCATGTACGACCACTGGGATGCCATCTACAACGCCAACAACGGCAACGGCCGTGGCTGGCAGCACCAGGAGATGGCCAACATCGAGGTGAAGAACCACGAGCTGCTCATCGGCACCATGGCCGGCACCGCTGCCAGCCAGACGCCGAAGGTGTTCGCCGGCAACTGGTACTCAGTGGGCGGCTGGACGCTGACGCTCGTCGCCAAGGGCGACAACACCGGATGGGACGGCCCGCTGGCTACCGGCATCAGCAACACCGTGGTGAAGGCCACCGCTGCCGACGGCATCTACACCCTCTCGGGCGTGAAGGCCGACAAGCTGCAGCGCGGCCTGAACATCGTCATCACCAACGGACAGGCTCGCAAAGTCATGGTGAAATAAGCATTCTTGAAATAGCTTTTACTCTTGTGAGGGGAGGCCGCTGCAATGGCGGCCTCCCTTTTTTTCATCTATATATTTGGCCGTTTGACTAATTATTCGTAACTTTGCGCCAAATTGCCATTTTTCGCAAATAGTGGAACTAACTACAATTATGAAGAAACAACTATCAGCATTACTATTATCCTTCCTGCCCCTGCTGGGCTTGCAGGCTCAGGAAACAGAACTCACCACCACACAGGCCCGCACGCTCTACAAAGCCGTGACTAAGAAACGCGTCAGCGTGCACGACCCCTCGGTGGTCTATGATTCCGTGTCGGTCACGAAACGCTACTACATCATAGGCTCCCACCGAGGCATTGCCAACTCCACCGACATGCAGAACTGGACGGGCGTCACCGAGTCGTTTGCCCGCGTCAACGACGACGGCTCTACCACCACCGTGGCCACCAGCGGCTCGCAGATGGAGGCCAACCTGCGCCGCGTGTTCAGCCGCCATCGCACCACTACCATCTGGAAGGGCGGTCAGGAGGTGCCCTTCGGCAACTATGACGCCACCGAATGGTGCCGCGCCATTCCCGACGACCATGGCAACTGGGACATCAACGGCGTGATGTGGGCCCCCGACATGGTGTGGAACCCCGTGATGCAGAAGTGGTGCCAGTACCTCTCGCTCAACGGCAACGCCTGGAACTCGGTCATCGTGCTGCTCACGGCCAACAAGCTCACCGGCCCCTGGGTCTACGAGGGCCCTGTGGTCTACAGCGGTTTCCGCTCGCCCACCGACGAGCGCGTCAGCTGGAAGAAGACCGACCTGGAGATGGTCATCGGCGAGGTGTCTGCCCTACCCTCGCGCTACAACCATCCCTCCAATGCCAACAGCCAGATGTGGGGCGACTGGTGGCCCAACAACATCGACCCCACCGTGTTCTACGACGAGGAGGGGCAGCTATGGATAGCCTACGGCTCGTGGAGCGGCGGCATCTGGATGTTGCAGCTGAACGAGGAGAACGGCCTGCGCGACTATGACGTGAGCTACCCCAGCGACTATTCCGCCAAGGGCAAGCAGTGCACCAGCGACCCCTACTTCGGCAAGCGCATTGCCGGCGGCTGCTATGTCTCGGGCGAAGGCCCCTACATCGAGCACATCGGCGACTACTACTACCTGTTCATGAGCTATGGCGGCTTCGCCCCCGACGGCGGCTACGAGATGCGCGTCTTCCGCTCAGAGAAGCCCGACGGTCCCTACAAGGACCCGCAAGGCCGCTCCGCCCAGTTCACCAACTGGGTGCTGAACTATGGCAAGAACGCCACCGACAAGCGCGGCGAGAAGATCATGGGTGCCTACAACAAGTGGGGATTCATGACCGTGGGCGAGTGTGCCCAGGGCCACAACAGCATCATCAGCGCCCCCGACGGCCGCACCTACCTGGTCTATCACACGAAGTTCAACAACGGCACCTTTGGCCACCAGGTGCGCACCCACCAGGTGTTCATCAACAAAAACGGCTGGCCCGTGGCCGCTCCCTTCGAGTATAACGGCGAGGAACTTTCCGACGAGACGATGAAGCAGCCCCTGCCCTTCGGCACGGACGACCTTGTGGGCACCTACGACGTGATGGTGCATAAGTACAACATGGACCACAACAACATGGAGGAGGTGACGCCCAAGCAGATTGTGCTGAATGCCGACGGCACCGTGCGCGGCGCCTACACCGGCACATGGAGCATCGACGAGGGCACCTGCTACCTCACCATCCGCATGGGCGGCATCAGCTATTCTGGCGTCCTCTTCGAGGAAGTGATGGACGAGCAGAACCTCCACGCCATCAGCTTCACCGCCTGCTCGGCCTCGGGCATCAATGTGTGGGGCTATAAGCGTCATCCCAAGTATGCCCTGGCCTGGCAGCTGAACAACCAGAAGGTGCCCGTGCGCAACAACCAGACCGTGAAGGCCGACCTTGACCTCGACGGCGTGTGGCTGGGCGATGACAACGTCAGCGCCAGCTGGACCAGCAGCCATCCCGACATCATCGACGAGCACGGCCACTTCAATGCCGCCGCCGTACCATCGTTAACCGACGTCACCCTCACCCTGCGCATCACCGCCGGCACCTACTACTGGCAGCAGGACTACACCGTGAAGGTGGCACCCGACCCCTCGGCCATCCACGATGTCACCCCCGCCCAGCCCCAGTTTGCCGGCGTGGCCTACGACCTGAAGGGCCACCGCGTGGACAATCCCCGAAGCGGACTCTACATCATCAGCGGAAAACTAACCCTAATAAAATAATAAAAGTATGAAAAAACTACTGACCATCATCCTGCTGGCATGCATAGCCCTGGTGCCCGCAGATGCCAAGAAGAAAGTGAACCCCCAACCCACCGACCGCGAGTATTGGTGCCAGGAGGCCTGGAAGATGGCCCAGCCCGTCTTAGAGAACATGGCCAAGGGCGAGCTGCAGAAGAACATGAAGACCGAGTTCAGCCCCTCCTTCGACAACCGCAACCGCAAGGTGGTATATATGGAAACCTTCGGCCGACTCATGGCCGGCATAGCTCCCTGGCTGGCCCTGCCCGACGATGACACAGCTGAGGGCCAGCAGCGCAAGCAGCTGCGCCAGTGGGCGCTTGACTCCTATAAGAACAGCGTCGATCCCCAGTCGCCCGACTACCTCTGCTGGGGTGTCAGCGGCCAGAACCTGGTCGACGCAGCATACATTGCCGAGTCCTTCATCCGTGCCTACGACGCCCTGTGGGTGCCCCTTGACCAGCAGACCAAGGACCGCTACATCACCGAGTTCAAGAAGCTGCGCTCCATCGAGCCGCCCTACACCAACTGGTTCCTCTTCTCCTCGGTCATCGAGAGCTTCATTGCCAAGGCCGCCGGCCTAAGGGAGTATGACGACTTCCGCGTGATGATGACCATCCGCAAGGTGGAGGAATGGTATGTGGGCGACGGCTGGTATGCCGACGGCCCCGTCTTCGCCTTCGACTACTATTCCAGCTACGTCTTCCACGCCATGTACCTTGAGACGCTGCAGAACATGATCGACGCCAAGGCCAGCACCCGCCTGGAGTACAAGAAATACTACGACCGCGCCCTGAAGCGTGCCCAGAAGTTCAGCATCATCCTCGAACGCTTCATCTCGCCCGAGGGCACCTTCCCCGTCTTCGGCCGCAGCAGCACCTACCGCATGGCCGCCCTGCAGCCCCTGGCCCTCATGGCCTGGAAGCAGACGCTGCCCAAGGAGCTGAGCAACGGCCAGGTGCGTTCCGCCCTCACGGCCGTCATGCACCGCATGTACGACCAGCAGCAAAACTACAACGACGGTGGCTTCCTCACCATCGGCTTCTGCGGCTCCCAGCCCGACATGGCCGACTGGTACACCAACAACGGCTCGCTCTATATGACCTCGCTCTCGCTCATGCCCCTCGGCCTGCCCGCCACCCACGACTTCTGGGCCTGCCCCGCCGAGCCCTGGACGCAGGTGAAAGCCTGGGGTGGCCAGCCCTTCCCCAAGGACCACCGCTGGGCCGACGACATCGTGACCAAGGACCGCTGGTAGCAGTGGCTCAGGAGGATACAAACAGCATTTTCCTGCAAAAACGCTTTGTCGTTTCGCAAATTTGCCGTATCTTTGCACCCGATAGTGACAAACAACCATACAAATATGGAAGCAACAAATATGACCAAACCCGCTCCAAAGAAGCGGATTTCGAGAACAATGAGGTGGGCAAGGGCCCATAAGGGATTCATCACAGAAGTGACGGATGCCGAACTGCGCTCACAATTAGCGTTCTACAGGAAGAAAGAGCAGAAAGGTCAAGAAAAATAATAAGATGAGAAGGCTGATGCTCGACACTTGCGTCGTCGTTGACATGCTGCTTGATGCTGACGGCCTTGATAATTGCGTGACCGATCTGCTGGACGATCCGGACAATATGCTCTGTGCAAGCTTCGAGACAATGCGCGAGCTTGTGGTGCTCTTCAATAACAAGAAAATGTTCTCCAAACAATGGAAAACAGCCGAGGATGTCATCCACACCGTGCAGGACGACCTTGCAATAGAATTTCTTCCGTTGCGTGAGCAGGTGGGCTACACCTACTCACGCCTCACGCTGAACGAGGCAATGGACCATCGCGACCCAAGCGACCATGTCATCATCGCGCACGCCATCACCGAACATATTACGCTTCTTTCGAGCGACTTGAAGTTTCCCTTCTATCGCGCTCAAGGGCTCGACTTAATAGAATATTGATTGCACTTTTTTATCTTGCACTTCTTGCACCTGGGAAATGTAGCATGAGGCAACGCTGTATTTTCATACGGCATTGAGTTTTGAAAAAATCTCACGTGAGATTTTTTCAAAACTCGGCCTCCCATGATGCTGCGGAGCCTCCCCGTGAGAACAGCTCGACGGTTGAGGGCTCAGGTGCAAGTGGTGCAAGCAGTGCAAGTTCTTCCGATGAATTGTTTTCCACATGCTGCCATACGACGTGGGAACGGGCTGGGTGTGCGGGGGTGCAGTCAGAGCCCCTGTGCAGGGAGCGCAGCAGGGGGCTACGGGTGGTATGCCAGGAAAGCCAATGACGAGCCAAAGGCAGGAAAAGGAAAATAATTGTCAAAAAAGGAAGAATCATTTGGCCGTTCACGTTTTTTACTGTATCTTTGCAGTGAAAATCTAAAAACAATAGAACTGTAACGACGATGACACTGAAGCAGATGTTGCAGCATCCACGTGTAAGCGGCGTGATGCAAGCTTTTGCTCTGATATGCTGCCTGTTGGGGGCAAGGCCTCTGGCAGCACAGACCTTCTATGTTTGTTCGGGCAACAATACTACTACCACGAGCCAGCTCGACTTCACCGACGGCTCGCTGCAAACCTCAGCCATCGACAGCATCACCATCGACGTGCCTGCCGGCCAGCGTTTCGTGGGCGGCGACATCTCGCTGCTGCCCACCTACGAGGAGCATGGTGCCAAATACTTCGACCAGCAGGGACAGGCCCTGGACAACGTGCTGGCCTTTGTGAAGGAACAAGGCTGGAACGCCGCCCGCGTACGCCTGTTTGTCGACCCCTCGAAGGCCTCGGCCACCGATCGCGGCCAGGGCGTGCGCCAGGACCTGGACTACGTGGCCACCCTGGGGCGCCGCATCAAGGAGGCCGGCATGCTCTTCATGCTCGACTTCCACTACAGCGACTCCTGGGCCGACCCCGCCAAGCAGTGGACGCCAGCCGCCTGGCTGGCCCTGACCGACGAGCAGCTGGCCACCCAACTCTACGACTACACCCGCGAATGTCTTCAGCGCATGAACGCCGAAGGCGCCTCGCCCGACTTCATCCAGACGGGCAACGAAATCAGCTATGGCATGCTCTGGGGCAAACAGGGCACCACCGCCAACCGCTGCTACATGGGCAGCGACGATGGCTGGCCGCGCTTCGGCCGACTGCTGAAGCAGGCCTGCCGAGCCTGCCGCGAGGTGTGCCCAAGGGCAAAAATCGTGATCCACACCGAGCGCGCCGGCCAGGCCAGCGTGCTAAAGAACTTCTACCAGCAGATGCAGCGCCAGGGCGTGGACTACGACATCATAGGCCTCTCCTACTATCCCTACTACCACGGTTCGCTCTCCACGCTCTCAGCATCGCTCAGTATGCTGGAACGCGACTTCGGCGGCCGGCAGGTGATGATAGTCGAAACGGGCTGCGCCTACCACTACCAGGTGGGCGACGACGACACGGGCTATCCCCTGACCTATGAAGGCCAGCGGAGCTTCACGGCCGACCTCATCGCCACCCTGCGCCAGCACGGAGCCGTCAGCGGACTGTTCTGGTGGTTTCCCGAGGCCAACGAGTATGGACTGAACTGGAACACCCAGCGCGTGACCGACAAATGGTACAACGCCGGACTCTTCGACAACGAGACGGGGCGCGCCCTGCCTGCCCTCTACGAACTAACCCACTTCAAATAATTACCAACTATCAAAACAACTACAAAATTATGAAGAGAATCTTTACACTGAGCATGCTCGCGCTGCTGGCCGTGATGACCATCAGCGCGCAGGGCTACCGTCGCTGGGACTTCACCAACTGGAGTACCCAGACCGTGGCTAACCTGGCCGAAGAGGCCACCAAGGGCGTCACCGGAGGCGCTTGGTCTGACACTGAGAAGGCCAATGGCGACAACCCTCAGCCGGGCAAGTGCTACTGGTCCTACTCTGCTGACAACTGCGTCAACGGAACACTGATGGCCAACGGCACACCCATCTCCGAAACCGACGGACTGCTTTTCAACCCCGCTTACGTCAGCCGTCGTTCGCTGGCCATTGCCGTTGACTATCCCTCCACATCGCTGGGCGAATATAGTGGCCCGCAGTATCTGTGGCTGGGCGGCGGAAATGCCAAGAGTGCCGGCGCACGCCTCTACTGCTTCATCATTCCCCGCGTGCAGGTAGGCCAGAAGATTACCATCACTGCCGAGTCGCACAAGCCCAGCGACGCCCGTGGTGTGTCGCTCTTTGCCGGCGACTGCACCAACGATGACAACAAGATTGGCGAGAGCTTCACACCCACCACACTGGATACCTATACCTGGGAAGAGGGCTGGACCCTGCCCGACGGAGTGACAGCCAGCGAGGACGGAACCATTGACATTCAGGTCTACAACACCAACGGCTGCCACATCTACTCGCTGGAAGTGGGCGACAACTCACAGAAGTCGAAGGTGGCCTTCCTCTATGGCGGCGACCTCGCCGTCGACCAGGCCTACATGCAGCTGGGCACCGACTTCAACTTCACCACCGAGGCCATCGAGGCCAACGGCCCGCTGACCATGGACCTGGCCGAGCAGTACGACGCCATCGTCATCAGCTCGACCGTTACCAACGCCGAGGCCATCAACTCGCTGAACGCCGTATCGCCCTTCGTGCCTACGCTCTGCCTGAACCCCGCCGTCTATGAGGCATGGGGTGTGGGCCAGGCCGTCGATGCCGGCACCAACTTCGCCATTGTGAAGAACAGCGGCAACGCCATCTTCCGCAACCTCACCGAGGACCAGATGCTGGAGGACCCCGACAATCCCGGCACCACCGTGCTCGTGCTCTCGGGCGGCACCAGCTATCAGGGCCTGAAGCTGGCCGGACGCTTCCAGGACGACCAAGTGCTGGCCACAGCCATGGGCAACGATGACATCGTGGCCATTCACCAGCACAACATGAGCCACAACGGCTACATCTACATCCCCTACACCCAGGAGCTGATGAAGGACGCCGTGGCCGACATGCTCCTGAACAACGCCGTGCTGGCACTGACCAACACCAAGGTGAAGGTGTCGCAGGCTCCCGCCCCCACCTTCGCACTGGAGTATAAGAACATGAACACCACCGTCAGCATCAAGAGCGGCGTGCCCGGTGCCGAAATCTTCTACACCACCGACGGCAGCACGCCCACCGAGCAGAGCACACGCTACACCGAGCCCTTCAACCTCACGGCCGAGACCACCGTGAAGGCTGTGGTGCGCGGCGACGGCTACCTGATGAGCGACGTGGCCGAGCAGCTGGTTGACATGCGCCACCAGCAGCAACAGCCCACCATCGCCCTGGATCAGCAGGACGGCTACACAGTGGTCAGCCTGAGTGCCGGCGACGCTGAAGGCGTAGCCATCTATTACAACTATTCCGGCTCTGCCGACAGAAGCAAGTCTTCACTCTACAAAGAGCCGGTGAAGGTCAACGTCTTGGGACGCACCATCTATGCCTTCGCAGCGGTAGAGGGCTATGTAGACTCTGAGCTGGCCTCGGCCGAGGTGCCCGTGCAGAACCCGAAGGTGCGCATCGACGTGTTAGCCCACATGGACGCCAACGCCGAAACCTACAACGAGGGCAGCACTTCTACGGCCTACTACTTCTCGTGGGGCAAGAACAAGAGCGGCGAGAACGGCTACTTCTACTACAACCCCGACTCGGCCGAGGACCAGGTGGTAGTAGACCCCGAGACGGGAGAAGAGACCATTAAGACCGTCTACACCGAGATGAACCCCGAGGAGGAGAAAGACTTCGGAAACGGATGGATGATTCGCTCACGCGGACAGCTGGTCATCTGGGAGAACACCAGCAACGGCAACGAGTTCGGCAACTCCAACGGCTATAACTTCGCCACCGTGGACGACGAGAATCCCTACTTCCCCGTCACACGTTCCTACATCAACCTGGCCGACAAGAACACCCAGCCCGGCGGCGTGGACTTCCCCTACAACGCCTACATCGTCAGCACCCAGAAGTTCAAGGGTCCCTTCGACATCGTGGCCAACATTGGCAGCATCACCAAGCCCGACAGCCCGGGCACCCACCACGTAGTGCTGCAGACCTCGGCCGACGGCAACCAGTGGGAGAGCCAGTGGCAGACGGCTGGCGACACCATCGTCATCACTGAGAGCGCCCGCCTGACCCGCAACTTCGTGCGCAGCTATGAGGGCACCGACGAGGTGTATGTGCGTGCCTACCTCTGCGCCAACAACTCGAAGGTGGGCTTCTATGACCTCTACATCGCCAACCAGGGCAAGGAGTCGCAGAAGCTGCTCACCGGCATCGAGGAGCTGCCCGCAGCCATCGTGAAGCCCACGAGCAACATGATCTTCGACCTGCAGGGCCGTCGCCTCAACGCCCGTCCCTCACAGGGCATCTACATCCAGAACGGACGTAAGTATGTGGTGAAGTAAGCCGAGACTGAGAAAAGAAGTCTTTTACGGATATATGTTTCCCTCATCATCTATCAGAAGGATGGTGAGGGATTCTTTTTCCACCAGCGGCTGGCAATGCTCCAGGCAGTGGCCCACCACCACGCGGGCAAAGTCCACCTTCTGCCCGTGGCTCAGCAGGTCCCACAGCTCGCGGGCCAGGGTGATGGTGCCCACGCTGACGTCAGGGCAGCCGGCCTCGCTGAGCATCTGGCCAATGAAGGCGCGGTCCATGGTGGAGCGCCGGCTGTGAGTGTCCAAATGGCCAGCAGCCAGCTTCACGGCCTTTCCCAGCATCACCCCCAGCGTGACGTTGGGAAAGCCCAGCTCATGGGCCATGGCCAGTGCCTGCCCAATGTAATTGCCATATTCCACAAAGGCCTGCTGGGGCAGGTCTGGATAGCGTGAACGCACAAATCGCTCGCTCTTGGCCCCGCTGTTCATCACCACGCGGTCCGAGCCGCTGGCCTTGGCCACCTCCATGCACTTGCGAATACTCTCAATGAAAGCCTCCTCGCTGAAGGGTTTCACTATGCCGCTCACGCCAATGATCGAGATGCCGCCCTCGATGCCTAAGCGGGGGTTGAAGGTCTTGCTGGCCACGCGCTCGCCGTCGGGCACGCTGATGGTGACGCTGAGGGCGGGGGAAGAAAGGGGAAGAAGGTGCTGTAGGTTCTGCAGAATCATCTGGCGGGGCACGCGGTTGATGGCAGCCTCGCCAGGAAGATAGTCAAAGCCAGGCAGCGTGAAGCGGCCCACACCCTGGCCGCCCAGGATCTCGAACCGGGGAGCCACGGCCACTTGCGCACGAATCTCCAGCCCGTCGGTCACGTCGGGATCGTCGCCGGCCTGCTTGATGCAGTAGGCATAGTCAGGCCCATAGCCCACGGGCACGCTGATGGTCTCGCCGTTGGGCAGCGTCACCGCCACCTCAGCAGGGAGGGCGGTCGACGAGTGGCTTTTCAGGAGCTGAAGCGTAGCCGCAATGGCGGCCGCCGTGGCGCAAGTGCCCGTTGTCAGTCCGCTTTTCAGGGGGAAGAACGCCGGCAACAGCCTCTCCACCATGCGCCGCAGCCCATAAGGGCCGTTCACTGGCAGGAAGGATGCAGGCGTAGCAGGCCGTTTCAGCACAATGATGCGCATGCCCCTCCGTCGGGCGGCCTCCACCTTCTCGGCAAAACCGCCGCTCAGCCCGCTCTCCTTCAGCAGGATGGCATCGGCATCCACGCTGATGGTGCCGCCGTCCTCATAGTAGCAGAGCTGATCGTCCGTTGCCCCCTGTCTGTGGGCCAGGCTTACCGACGACGGCCGAGGCAGGATGCGGTAGTACACCTTCATGCCCTCGGCCTCCAACGGCTTCAGCCGGCTGATGCTCTGCACGCCCGTGGTGGCCAGCAGCGAGCCGATGTCGCGGGGCACCTGGTCGTAGTCCTCAATCCAGGTCAGGCTGGGGTCGCGCTCAGGATAGATGCGCTCAAAGCGAATGACGGGCAGCCCCAGCCTTGCGGCCACATGAGCCACCGTCTGGTGCAGCCGGCTGGCAAAGGGATGGGCGGCATCCACCAGCAGCCCTATGGCATGCTCACGGCAGAAGGCGGCCATCGCCTCCGCGTCCATGGCGCCGTCGAGCCGTCGTCCATGGTGCAGCGTCAGCTCCTGCTCTCCCGTCTTCGTCGAGTAGTAATAGGTCGAGCCGCTCTCTTCCAGCACCTCCACGGCCTTGCGTCCCTCCGTTGTTCCTCCAAAAAGCAATATCATGGCATGGCAAGATTCAGTATCGTGTTGCAAAGATAGATAATTATTCTGAGATTATGATGTCTGTCCGACAAAAAATGCGGAGCCACCGCAGAAATTTTCGTGAAATAATTACTATCTTTGCAAGCAGAAATAATTATGCTGTCAAAAGTTATGAAACGAATAGAAGTTGTTGCAGCCATCATCCACGATGACCAAGATCGTATCTTCGCCACGCAGCGGGGATATGGCGACTATAAGGACTGGTGGGAGTTTCCTGGCGGAAAGATGGAAGCGGGTGAGACGCCCGAAGAGGCGCTGAAGCGCGAGATATGGGAGGAACTGGAGACGCGCATCGTGGTGGAGCGGCTGGTGGAAACGGTAGAATGGGACTACCCGCAGTTCCACTTAACCATGCATTGCTACCTCTGCCACGTAGAGAGCGGACATCTGGAACTGAAGGAGCACGAGGCTGCGAAGTGGCTCCGCAAAGACGAGCTGGAAAGCGTCAACTGGTTGCCAGCGGACCGGGAATTAGTAAGGAAGCTGAAAAAGTAATCAAAAATGCTTATTTTACGATTATTCTTTGGTAAGGTCACTGATTATGACGCAGATAGAAATTGGAACAGTTCTTTCTTGAAGAAATCATTTAAGGCGTTAACATGGGGGGACGACTGTTTCCTGTAAAACCACCATTGAAGAATTGGCGAAGAAAGCGATAGAATATTTGTCGTAAAAACGAAAGTATTGTTTGAACCTCGTTGATTATTGTTTTTTATCAGTAATTCTTTTGGGCATTTATGCTTATGGTAAGGCTTATTTGCCAGTAACTTTAGCGAAGAACAATCATCTCTGAAACTTTTTCAACCTGTGCGGTTGCAAATCTGTTTTGTCTCCCGCCAGCCCTCTCTCCGCCCCTGCCATGCTTTTTTCATTCAGAAGCCCCTGTCTGCTGAAACGGGAGCACTGGAGAAAGGGGGAAAGACACGCGAGAAAAAGGGATAAGACGCTGGGTAATAGGGAAAAAGGTACCGGGTTGCCTGATTCGGGCGGCCGCCCTCATTAATAAGGGCGGGCGCCCTTATTAATGCGAGCGGGCGGGCTTATAGGTGTGGGCGGGCGCTGAATCCCGTGTTTTATTCAGGCGGTCTAATGTGGCATATTTCATTTTTGTATTTGGGCAAAATGCCATTTGAAGGTCACCAACCGACAAAAGAAAAAGCACTTGCGAGAAACTCACAAGTGCTTGACTTTCAGTGTGGACCAGCCAGGGCTTGAACCTGGGACCTCCAGATTATGAGTCTGTTGCTCTAACCAACTGAGCTACAAGTCCGAAAAATGTGGTTGCAAAGGTACGGTTTCTTTGGCAAATATCCAAATTTTTTTGGTGAAAAATAAAAAAAGCAGTAACTTTGCAGGCCAAATGACAACGTTAAGACTGACGGAACATACTGATTTGGCGGCAGGAAGCGCTGCGACCATCGGTTTTTTCGATGGCGTTCATCGTGGTCATCAGTTTCTCATTCAACAATTGTGCCGCCTAGCATCAGGACGCGGATGCCCATCGATGGTGATTACCTTCGACCGACATCCGCGTGAGTTGCTGTGTACCGACTGGCGCCCACAGCTACTCACGTCTCTGCAGGAGAAAGAGCAGCTGCTTGCCCAAACAGGAGTGGATCGGCTCGTGGTGCTGCCCTTTGACCAGAGGATGGCCTCGCTGTCGGCCTACGACTTCATGCGGCAGGTGCTTGGCAAGCAGCTTGGCGTAAGGCTGCTGCTGACAGGCTATGACAACAGCTTTGGCCATCGCAGCCCCGACAGTCAGGAGGGTTTCGACGACTATGTGGACTATGGCCGTCAGCTGGGCATTGACGTTGTCTGCGCCACTGGAATCGAGGTTGACGATGACTATGTCAGCTCCTCGCGCATTCGCAAGCTGCTGGCCGATGGCCAGGTGGCCGAGGCCGTCCGCTGCCTGGGCCGTTACTATCAGCTTCAGGGCGTGGTGGAACATGGTGAGCAGCAAGGACGCCAGATAGGCTTCCCCACGGCCAACCTGCGGTTGAAGTTCGACGATGCCGTGGTGCCTCGCCATGGTGTCTACGCCGTACGCATTCAGCTGGGCTCTACCCTGCTGACGGGCATGACGAACATTGGCACTCGCCCGACCTTTGACGGTCATCGGCTGACGATAGAAACCCACATCTTCGATTTCTCCAACGACATCTATGGCCAGCCCCTGAGCATAGAGTTTGTGGAACGCCTGCGTGATGAACAGGCGTTCAGCACTGTTGACGCCCTGGCCCACCAGATGGCGCTCGACGCCGAACAAGCCAAACAAATATTATCCCACACGATATGAAAAAACCCATTCTTTATATGCTGGCCTTTCTGGCCGTCCAGTTTGTGGCCCAGTTCCTGGTGGTGGCCATCTACTCCCTCGTAAATGGTCAGGTGTCCGATGACCTGCCTCCCATGTGGGACATAGCCACTATGGTGCTCTTCTCCGTGGTGAGCATCGTGCTGTTTTTGAAGATGTGCTGGGCTGAGGCGTCGCGCAGCTATCTGCAGTCCCGTCCCTGGGATGTGCTGCTCTGGAGCGTAGTGGCCTCGCTGGGAGCCATTGTTCCGTCGCTCTTATTGCAAGGCCTCATTCCCGAATGGACGGGCTGGGCCAAGGACATTGTTGACCAGACGAACCAGCAGCTGGAGGGCCTGATGAGCATACCTGGCGGCTACATGGTCATTGCCCTGCTGCCGCCAGTGGTTGAAGAACTGGTGTTTCGTGGTGCCGTGCTCAGGAGTCTGCTGGAATGGAAACCTGAAAAGAAATGGGCGATGATAGCCTTGTCGGCCCTTTTCTTCTCGCTGGTTCACCTGAACCCAGCCCAGATGCCCCATGCCTTCCTCATCGGTCTTCTACTGGGCTGGATGTACACCCGCACGGGGAGCATTGTTCCCGGCGTGGCCTATCACTGGGCCAACAACACGGCTGCCTATGTGATGTTCCACCTGTACCACAACCCCGAGTCGCTACAAGACATCGTAGGCCCTGGAATGCGTCCTGCGATGCTGGCGTTGCTGTTCTCGCTCTGCATCCTCATCCCTTCGATTTTTCAGTTGAATCTCCGGATGAAGAAGCCATCTTGAAGCTTTTGGGTGAGCAGCCCCTGAAAATCTTGAAGTTGCGATAGAACGACGTGGTGCTGGCAAATCCTGCCCGCGTCGCCACCTCAGTCAGCGGCATTTGCGGCTGGCTGAGCATCAGCTGTTCGGCATATTCTATGCGCATTCGGTTAACGTATTCTGCAAAGGGCATGCTCATCTCGATGTTGATAGCCTGATAGACATAGTTGCGGTTCGACCCTAAGCGCTGCACCAGGTCGGTGAGTTTCAGCTGCGGGTTCAGGTAGAGCTGTTCCTTGCTCATCAGCTGGTCAATGCGCTGCCGCAGGGTGAGGCTGTCCTGCACCTCCTCGGTCGCAGCCATTGGCGGCAACTTCACCCTCTCAGTAGCCGGCTCAACGGTTGTCTTCTCCTCCGCCTGGGGCAGGTCTACTTCCTTTTGCTTCAGTCCCACATAGCCCACGGTGAAGAGCAGCATCGTGAACAGCGTCGACGGCAGAGCCAGAAGTGTTTCGTCGTTCGTAAAGCGATAGCGTCCCACCAGGCTGCTCACGAAGCCCACAATCGAGGTACCGGTAAAAATCAGCAACATCAGCTTCACCCATGTCAGCCGTCTCTCCTCGGGCGAAGAGTAATATCGTTCCAGCTCTTGGTCATAGGCATTGATGCGCTTGAAACCCAGCCAGAGAATGGGTATGAGCTGCAGCCCATAGACCACCTTCACTGCCATGTGGGCCAGCGATTGCCATCCCATGAGCCCCTCCGTCTGCATGTAGTTGTTGTAAAGATATTCCTCAATGAAGCTCACTTTTTCTGTCGGTTCCATCAGTGCGTAGAGAATGCCCACCGCCACTCCGCAGCATATTCCTGGAGCCAGGGTCATGGCGATGCCGCCCACGCCCCAGAAACCAAACCGTGCGCCAGTGAGCCGCTTTATATATAAGTAATAGAGTGGGTACACCAGCGGATTGCAGAAACTATAAATCGTGTCGGTCACGGGTATGAGCCGCGTCTCATGGCAGAAGTACACACAGTGACACAGATAGAGCATGGCGGCCGTGGCCATGAAGATGGTCAGCGCCCGCCTTGCCGGGGTGGGGTTTTGCACCAAATCCAGCAGCATGATGGCCGTAAACGTGGCGCACACGAAAAATGGCATCGAGGCCAGCAGATAGTATTCCATGCGTTGATTCTGTGTGCAAAGTTAGCAAAAAGTCTTGGTTTCCCAATTAAAAAATCGCCATAATTGCATTTTCTGCAAAAATGGCATATAAATTCTGCGATTATGAAACTCAGACTATGCGTTAAATTGCCTATCTTTGCCAGCAAATTACCAAATACAAAAATCTAAATGCTATAGGAATGATGAATAATAAAAGATTAGAATTACTTGTTGCTGCGACGACGTCTTGGCTGGCAGCCTCTATGTCGTGGGCTCAGCAGTGGACAGAGTTCGTGCTGCCCGCCACGCTGGAAGAGGTGCCCGCCAAGATCGAGCAGCAGTTTGGCTGCACCTGGCAGCAATTGGCCGAGCAGCAGAACATCACCCACCTGAAGATTACGGGTCAGGACTTTTCCAACAGTTGGTATAGCGAAGGCAAACAAGCCTTACGCCAGCTGGTGGTTAAGGCACGCGAGCTTGACTTCTCAGAGGTCACAGCCAATCCTGACTGGGCCATCCATTCAAACTATTACGAAGGCCCCGACCCCTTTGCGTTCATAGAGTTCATGGGACTCACTGATCTCGATTCGCTGCGCCGCATCACTTTTCCCAAGACCCTGCACGTGCTCTATGGCACCAGCCTAAGGAATTGCGACAACCTGGAGGAAGTGGTCTGGCCCGACAATATCCTTCAGCTGAACTATGACATGTTTCGCAATTGCAAAAGCCTGAAGCAGATTGACATTCCCGCCTCCATTGTCGAGCTTCCCAGCAGTTGCTTCCGCGACTGCAAGCAACTCACCACGGTGACGCTCCACGAGGGATTGCAGAAAATAGGCGATGACTGTTTCTGCTACTGCGATGCACTGACTACTATTGACATTCCTAAGACTGTTACTGATGTAGGTTCTTCCCTCTTCTATGCCTGTCCGCTGCTGGCCAGTGTCACACTGCCCGAAGGGCTTCCCATGATTTCCAATAGCATGTTCGAGCGTTGCACCAGTCTGACAGCCATTGACATTCCCTCCAGCGTCACCACCATCGGCCGTTCAGCTTTCTCTGAATGTTCAGCCCTGAGTTCCATCACCCTGCCCCAGCAAGTCACCACTATTGGCGAATATGCTTTCTATTATACCTCGCTTGAACAGTTCACCATGCCCGATGCCGTCACCTCGCTGGGCGATTACGCCTTTGTCGGTTGCCAGCAGCTGAAAACAGTCCACCTGAGCCGCGCCCTCACCTCCATCCCCATTCGTTGTTTCAGCGACTGCCAGGTACTACAGGAGGTGAACATTCCGCAGCGCGTCACCCGCATCGGCCACGATGCCTTCGTGCGCTGCTATCAGCTGGCGGCTCCCGTGCTGCCCGAAGGGCTCATCACGCTCGACGAGGCAGCCTTCTGGGACACCCGTTTCGAGCAAATCACCCTGCCCTCTACCCTTCAGAACATTGGCCTGCAGTGTTTCCGCTATAGCCGCCTGACCAGCATCAACGTACCCGCCAGCGTGGTATCAATTGGCAGCGGAGCCTTCCAGGACTGCCCCAACTTGCGCCAAGCCACGCTGCACGAGGGACTGCTCTACCTGCTCCAAAACGCTTTCGATAATTGTCCGCTGCTGGAAGACGTAGCACTGCCCAACAGTCTGCGCGTGCTGGGCGACTGGGTGTTCAACGGCAACAAGAGCAAGAAAACCTATGTGCAGCCCCCGCTAATTAACAATGTTCCCAGTTACATCTGCCAAAACTGCGAGAACCTGACCAGCGTGACGCTTCACAACCGCATTACCAAGATTGGCAACAATGCCTTCTGTGGGTGCACGCAGCTGGCCCATATCGACCTGCCTGAAGGCCTGGTCACGGTAGGTGCCTGGTCTTTCTACAACTGTCCGCTCACCCAGGTCAACATTCCCTCCACCGTACGCAGGATCGAGGACAGGGCCTTCAATGGCGGCAACTACACCCGCGTGGTGGTGCCCGAAGGCGTGGAAAGCATTGCTGAGCGAGCTTTCTATAGCAAGAACCTGCGGGTGGTCGACCTCCCCAGCACCGTCGCTGCCTTAGGCTCCTGGGCTTTCCAGGGCGACGGCGGTGCCTGCGACAGCATCGTGCTGCGTGCAGCAGTGCCTCCGCGCAACTGGGGCGGCCTCTATCGCAACTGGCTCGAAGGCGCACTCTACGTACCGGCCCAGTCGGTCGAGGCCTACAAGCACAACAGCGGCTTCAGCGGCTTCAACACCATCCTTCCCCTCACAGGCTATGCCATCCAAAACGTCGTAGTGGCCGAACCTTTCTCTACCGACTCCATCTGGTTCCCCGTAGTGCCCAACGCCAACCTCACGGTCACCCACAACCCCGACTGGAACGACAGCTTCCACTCCGGCCATCTGCATGTGGGCAACAAGGTCACTTGGCCCGTCAGCCACCTGCGCTACGACTACCAGCAGCCCTGGCAGAACTACGACTGGGAGAACCAGCAGCCCTCGGCCACCCTCATCAACGAGGGCACCATGACGGCTCAGACCATGGAGCTGAACCTGCGCTTCCCGGTGGGCCAATGGCTCTACTTCACCCCACCCTTCGACATGAAAGCCAGCCAGCTCACCTGCAGCGACCCGCGCACGCCCTACGTACTGCGCACCTTCGACGGCGCCCAGCGTGCTGCCGGCAACCACGACCATGTATGGGCCGACGTCGCTGCCGACGCCACCTTAGAGGCTGGCCACGGCTATATCCTGCAATACGGCACTTACCGCCAGCAATCGGGCTTCGAGAACAACAACTACGGCAATCCCACGTGGAAGGACTTCAGCGACGGCATCGTGTTCAACCTTCAGAGTTCGCAGCCCTTGCGCACCACGGCCCTCAGCTCCGAGCCTGTCACCATCCCCCTGCAGGAATACAAGAGCGAGTATCCTCACAACGAGGGCTGGAACTTCGTTGCCAACCCCTTCATGTCCTACTTCGACATTGAGCATTTAGACAGCGACGCCCCCATCCTCGTTTCCGACCGCTCGTCGTTCCGTACCCTCCAGGCCGTCAGTCCGCTCGACGACGACTTCGTGCTGAAACCCCTTCAGGCCTTCCTCGTCCAGCGCAGCAGCACCCAGCAGCAAGTGGTCTTCCACCCCGAAGGGCGCCAGCCCGACTTCCCCAAGCACCAGGAGGCCACCAACAATGCCCGCCAGCTGCGCCGCCAGGCCCTGCGCCAATCCCGCGTCCGCTATGATGCAACACTGTCGCATCAAAGCCAACAGGGCGACACCCTCCTGGCCCGCACCCGCTTAGTGGTCACCCCGCGAGCCACCGAGGGCTACGACCCTGGGCAGGACGCCCCCTTCCTCACCATGGACGACAGCCTCACCGCCCTCTATACCCGCGTCAACGGTCTGCGCTACAGCCTGAACGAGCAGCCACCCACGGTCACCAGCGTCCCTTTGGGCATGTATCTTGCCCAGGCCGGCACCTACACGCTGGCCGTGACCGTAAAGGGCACTCCTTCCAACGCCAACCTTCGCCTGCTCGACCGTGAAAGCGGCACCATCACCGAAATAACCAGCCAGCCCTATACTTTCACCGTCGACGAGCCCACCACGCTGAACCACCGGTTCCTACTCCTGCTGGGCGACGGCATCACCGAGGTGGAGCCCGTTGCCGTGCCCACGTCGCCATCTGAGCAGCTCTACGACCTGCAGGGCCGCCGCATCAGCAGCCCCGGCCGAGGCCTTTACATCCGTGGAGGCAAGAAGTACACACATTATTAATATATAAGTGCGAACCATTATGAAACGACTATTGAGCATCATCAGCCTGTGCCTGCTCTCCGCAGCACTCTTTGCACAGCAGACATATACACTCACCGTCAACACCCTGCCCCAGGGCCTTGGATTGGTCAATGTCCATATTGACGGCCACGGACAGCCCCGAACGGGCACATACAGCGTCCCGGCAGGCAGCAGTCTGTATGTTTACCTGCAAGACATGCCCTCCGGCTGGAAAGTAGCCAATTGGCGCACCACGCAGGGCACGGCCTCGCTGTCGCCCCATCCCAACAGCCCCACAGTCGAACTGACCATGCCGGCTGAGAACCTCACCCTCACCGCCGTCATGGAGTTTAATCCCGACAACCCCGACAATCCCATGCCCAACGGCTGGTATCCTGCCGAGGGCAAGCTCGTCATCGACTACATGAACGGCCAGGATTTCATGTCGCAGTGCCGAAAACTCATCCCCGATGCCGCTGACTATGCACTGGTGCAGGAGGTCGTGGCAGGTGGCTATACCACCTATGGCGATATACTGAGCCAGATGACGGCCCAGAACTTCCCCAACCTCCTTCGCGTCGACATCAGCCGCGTCAACGGGCAAAGGGAGGACATAGGAGCGTGGTACTACTACCGTAACCTCCCATGGACCGAGCTGTTGCTACCACCGACGGTGAAACGCATCAGAAGGAACGCGTTCCAGGACACTTGGCTGGAAGCACTCACCATCTACGCCACCACGCCACCCGAACTGAGCATGGAGGATATATACAACGAACAGGGCCAGATCATTGGCCAGCGGCAGGATGCCTTTCCTTCGTCACGCGACATGACGGTCTACGTACCCGAGGAGTCGCTGCCCCTCTACGAGGCAGCCCCCGGCTGGAAGGAGTTCAACCTGCTGCCCATCATTGAGGACGCTGCCAACCTGACGGTGAACGTCAAGCCCTCAGTAGGCTCACTGGCCGACTACTTCGGCATGACGCTTGAGTTGCTCAACGTGAAGAGCTTGCTCAGCCGCACCATGCTCATCTCCAACCGCTCAGCCTACAAGTTTGCCACCCTGCCCAAGAACACGCAGTATCAGGTGCGCCTGCTCAGCAGCACAGGCAGCGTTGTGGGGCAGGTAGAGAATGTATTTCTGGGCGAGGAGGACCTTATGGTAGACCTGGCTCAGCTGAAGCGCCTCTGCACGCTCCAGCTTCAGGTGGCCCAGGGCGCAACGCCCGTTGACCAGCAGAAGTATTCATGCCTGTGGCTCAATAGCCAGGGCCGCGTGCTTAGCCGCAGCACCCAGCTCGGCGGCATTGTGGAGGACGAGACCGTTCAGGCCGTCATCACCCTCACCGACCGCGAGTTACAGGCCAACTATCGCCACCGCGACACCATCACCATCAGCCGCCCAATCGACCATCAGGCTTCCGGCCTCAGCTACCAGCTGAAGCCCATGCCCACCTACCGGCTCACCACCACCGTGCAACGAGCCGATGGCCAGTTCCTTGGCCGCCAGTCGGTGCGCCAGAACATCTATCGCGTCACCAGTAATGGCAGCGAGCTGGTGCGCGAGCTAACATTCAGCGACCTCACACCTGGTGGCGGCATCAGCAGCGGAGCCATCGACCCACTGCCTGAGGGCATATACGACGTTACGGTGCGCGTGGAGAACACCGACCTCAGCACCAGTTCGCAGCGCATCCAGCTTTACAGCGACCAAACGGTGGATTTCCGTCTCAGCGAAGCCGCTGGAAGCACCCTGCGCCTGGCGTGGCGCCACTATGGTGTGGCCGGCGTAAGCGAACAGGCCGATGCCGCCACCTATACCGACCGCCAAATTACCGAAGCCGCCATCACCATTCGCGACCTCACCAACGGCGTGGAGCTGAAGAACTTCAGCGTCAGGCCCGGCGGCACCATCCGCCTTCAAGAGCAGCTCGAAGCCGGCACGCAAGTGGAAGTCACCATCGGTGCCAGAGGCAACGCACAATTCATGCCCGTCAGCCAGACGGCAACCATAAATAGCGACGGTTCAGCCAACCTTTCTATCACCACTCGCGACTTTGGTTCACTCAGCACCGTCTTCCGCCAGACGGAGTGTACCAGCGTCAGCGTGAAAGTGTTCGACGCATCCGGTCAGCTTGTGGCCAGCCACCTGTGCAACGCCTCCAACAACCACACCTTCACCCGCTTGCCCGATGGTCCCTACACCGTTGTCTTCCTCGACGGCAGCAGCAGCATTGCCAGTGCCATGACGTCGATGGCCGATGTCGAAAAACTTCTGGTTGAGAACTCCGACTTCAGCCGCGTGGCTGCCGTGGTGGCTTCGGGCACTACTGCCGAGGCTGTGGCACCTGCCGTGCCGGCCATGGGCGACAACGTGAATTTCTATACCGAAGCCAACCAGACGCGCATCTCACCCAAGCGTTCCTCCATGATGGCCGGCCTCTACCAGACACTGAGCATGCAGGCCGTCTTCCGCCCACAGTACAAGGGGCGCATCAGCCAGGTGAAGGCTGTGTTCACCGTGCCCGACGACATACACTTCATTGAAGGCTCGGTGCTGATGAATAGTCTTTCAACCGCTTATACCTACAGCGACGGACAGCTCACCGTACCGTTGCTTGAGAACAAGGTGCTGCGCTTCTGCGTGGTGCCTATAGCCGAGGGTCAGCGCATAATCAGCGGCAAACTCACCTTCCTGCTCGACGGCGAGCCATGCGAGCAGCCCCTGCCCACCACCGCCTTCAGTGTTGAGGCGGCCAACATCCGCGTGCCTGAAGTGTGTGTAGAGACCACCGTGCCCGTTGTTGGCACCGCCCTGCCGGGTGCCGACGTCACCGTGGTGGTGAACGACGAGGAGGTGGGCACCGTGCGCAGCAATAACCAGGGAGAATGGCAGATGAATGCTCCCCTGTCGCTGACCTACAACATGGCTGTGAACCGTGTCTATGCCTATTACAGCGGCCTCGACGGCAGCCAGCTGAAGACGCCCGTGACCTCCGTAACGTTAGACAAGGGCGGCATCCGCCCGTTGAGTGTCACCATGACCCACTTCAACAAATATTACAAGAAGAATCAGACCGTGGTATTCGACCTGGAGAAGAACGACTGCCAACCGCGCTCCTACTACTTCTTTCGCGAGGCCGAATTCACCTTCGACATTCAACTCAACGTCACTGACGAGACCTACGTGGACGACGTCATGCTCTACGTCTATTGTGGCCAGACACCCCACTCGCTGCAGGCCAAGTTCAACCCGCAGACGGGCCATTGGATGGCTTCCCACACGTTCAATGCCAGCAGCCTGCCCACGCAGGTGGCCGTCTACGTCACCGACCATGCCCCGAAAATATTGGGCGAACAGGGCATCAGCGACCGCCTGCACTTCATGGATGTCATTATTGATGAAGCTCGCTCGGGCGTTGTCAGCGTTCAGCAACAGACGGAAGCCATTGACGGCATGACACCTGGCTCTGACGAGGAGCAGAAAGCTGTAGAAGATTTAATGGTTGAACTGGGCATCGACCCCAACGGAGGCGATGAAACCTCCTACCCCGACACCGAAGAGGGCTATCAGCAGTGGCTCAGCGATGCCCAAGCCGCAATAGCTGAGCTCGATGCCCTTTATAAGGAATACGAGCTGGATGGTTCGGGATGGACCATTACCGACCCCACACCCTTCAACCAGTTGGGCATAGTAGTGCCGGGCTACACCATGTCGAAGCCATCGGCCGCTAC
Source organism: Prevotella sp. (assembly GCA_017400455.1). Taxonomy (GTDB): domain Bacteria; phylum Bacteroidota; class Bacteroidia; order Bacteroidales; family Bacteroidaceae; genus Prevotella. The sequence goes on from JAFPTC010000032.1 coordinate 26,328, forward strand.
ACGCCAGTACGTAGAGGCACGCAGCCGGGCCACTCAGCCTGCACAGGCTGAGGAGAATCCCGATGTGCTGGAATATACCGTGCCCTGCGAAAACGGCAGCAACGTCTTCATGCGCATGAACGACAATGGCTACACGCTGGTGCTGCTCGATGAAGACTTGCAGATTGACGTAGACTTCAGCGCCATCAGCCCCGAGCTGGCTGCCAGCGTGTATGAGTTGCGGGCTGCCGCTCAGGAGCTGCAGCAGCTACAGGCTCAAGCCAGGTCATTGGCAGGCGAGTCAGAAGATGGCTTCATTGCCAGCATCATGAGGACGATGTCGAAGGTGAAGGACGCCATGTTGAAGCTGAACAGCACCCTCTCACAGTGGGCCGACTGGATGAACTATCGTGCCGAGAAATGTGAACAGGCCTACAAAGCGCTCAACAAGTCCACCCAGAAAAGCTGGGAACTGTTCCATAAGTGCAAGGCCGACTGGGGTCCCCGTGCCGGCGACATCTATCGGTCGTTGCGCGGAAAGGCAAGCAAGGCCATGCAGGAAGCGGCCGAACTGAAGGAGCTGAAGGGCATGTTCGAGAAGTTGCGCGGCTCAAAAATCTTGGGTCCCATCTTTGCCGGTCTGTCGCTCTATGGCGACTACAACGATTTCGTTGACATCTGCATGAAAACCATCTCGGCCTATGAGAGTGTGCCCAAGCCCTGTCCCAAGGATCAGTCTAAGGCCGATGCCATTCTCGGCTCGCTGCGCGGGTGGGGCTCGGCACGCATCATCCAGAAGGGAGCGGCCGTCGTGGCCGACGTCACGTCGCTGGTCACCGCCATTACCGGCCTCATTGCCGGCATGCCCACCGGAGGCTTCAGCGTGGCCGTAGGAGCTGGAGTAACCATTGGCATCAGCGCAGCCAACTGGATTGGCGGCCTGGTGTTCGACTACGCTTATAAGGACTATTTTAAGGATATTAACCAGCGCATCAAAGAGCTACACTGCAGATGCGAGCCCAACGACCCCGACTGCAAGTGCCCGCCGGGTGACCACAGCGCCGAGTGCTGCAAGGGCGACAAGTGCTGTACAGGCCCTGGTTGCGGACCTCCACCGCCTCCTCCTGGCGGCACCCCCATCATGGACCCCTCGGGCTATGTCTTTGAGGCCGTGGCCTCCAACCGCGTGCAGGATGCCCTGGCCAGCGTTTACTACAAGGACATCTATGAGGATATGTATGGCGACAGCCAGGAGCGCATCGTGCTCTGGGACGCTGAGGAGTTTGCCCAAGTGAACCCCATGCTGACCGACGAGAACGGCGAGTATGGCTGGGACGTGCCCGCCGGACTGTGGCAGGTGCGCGTGGTGAAGGACGGCTATCTCGACACACAGTCGGAGTGGCTGCCCGTGCCGCCGCCACAGCTCGACGTGAACCTGTCCATGACGCAGCCATCGGCCCCCGTGGTCAGTCGCGTCGTAGCCAGCGAGCAAGGCGTGGAAGTGGGTTTCGATAAGTATATGAAGCCAGCCCACCTGACGCCCAACAACATCTTCGTGACCCGTGCCGGCCAGAAGCTCGACGGCACCATACGCCTGCTGGACAGCGAGCGCACGCCCGACTCAACGAAGACCTTTGCCCGTCGCGTGCTGTTCGTGCCTGCACAGAAGCTAAGCGTCAACGAAAAGGTGCAGCTCACGGTAAAGGCCGGCGTGGAGAGCTATGCCAACGTGGGCATGGTGCAGGACTTCACTCAGGAGTTTGACGTGGAGCAGTGCGTGGCCGAGCTGGTGGCCGACAGCGTAGTGGGCATCCTCTATGGCGAGGAACACACGCTGGAGATTGCCGCACTGCCCGCCAGTGCCGCCGCCGGCCAGAAGGTGCTGGTGAGCTCGCTCAACAACGACATCGTAGGCCTGCAGCAAGAGAGCGTCACCCTCGACGCCAACGGACGCGCCACCCTGACCTTCAGCGGACGGGGCTATGGCACCACCGCCCTGCGCATGCAGCTGGCCGAAGATCCCGAGGTGCAGGCCATGACCGTGGTAGGCGTGCGCAGCAGCGAGGGCATGATGACCCGCATACCCACAGCATCGCTCATTAGCGGCATCGAGGTGAAATATGGCACCACGCTGCGCCTGCAGAGCGCCACCCCCGACGCACAGATTTACTACACGCTGGACGGCACCTGTCCGTGCGACAACCCCAACCGCCTGCGCTACGACGGCAGCATCGTCCTGACGAAGGACGTCACCGTGAAGGCCATGGCCGTGGCTCCGGGATATGCCGAGAGCGACGTGGCCACCTTCACCTACAAGGTTATCATTCCCGAAGCCATCGAAACCGCAGATGGCGACCAGCAGCTTGACCCCGTTTACGACCTGAAAGGCGTACAGGTAGATGCCGAGAAGCCTATGAATAAAGGCGTCTACCTGAAACGGGGCAAAAAAGTGGTGGTGAACCCCTTAAAACGAAACATACATGAATAGCAAGAAACTATTTGGCTGGCTATTGTTGCCGGCATTAGCCCTCCTCATGGGGGCCTGCGAGGAGAGCAATGACGAGGCCGAAGGCGGCTCTGGGGAAAAGACGGAGACGGCCTTCGAGGCCATACCCACCACGTCGACCGTGACGGCGAAGGATTTCCAGATGAGCGACATCGACGCCCTGGTGGAGCTGTCGCTGAAGATGGAGGGCTTGCGCGTGCAGTATGCCAAGATGATGAGCAACGGCTGGCATGGCGAGCTGTACAGCGGACCAGGACAGTTCACCGACGGACAGAAGTTCTACGACTACGTGGCCGACCTGCTCGACAATGAAGAAGCCTACACCGCAGCCCTGAAGCGGCTGGAGCAGGACGGCATCCTGACAAAGTCCACCATCACGCGTGGCATCATGCTCGACTTCGCCAACTGGTGCTACAGCCTGAATGCTCCGAAGGAAGTGGCCTACGAACGCATGCTCACCATCCTTAACAAGAACAAGGTGATGGGCAACATGGCTGCCATGCAGCGGCTGTTCAACGCTGTACCCGACAAGCACAAGTGCGGCGAGACCGATGCCCGCACGTGGTTCGTCAACCTCTATAACGGCGACTACAAGAACAAGTGCATGAGCATCCACGACGCATGGCTCATCGAGGGTGAGGGTGAGGGTAGCGGCAACGACGCTGTGGCACAGTATTTCGACACCTATGCCGCTCTCTACGACAACGGCCCCGGCAACCCCCGCTGGAAGGACAGCCACGAGGTAATCAAGGATGTGGCCGAGAAGGGCGGTACCTTCTACGTGTCGTGCGTCGATGAAGTGACAGGCGGCTACGTAGGCAAGTGGGTGGACATCAACGACATCTCGGAAGAGACCATCCGTCTGGCCAAGAAGATCAAGGAAGGAAAAGCCACCACCAGCGACCTGAAGCGCTTCGCAGCCACCCTGGGCAGCAAGTACGTCAAGGACAAGGCCGGCGACTTCATCGGCGAAGATCCAGGCGGGCTGGAGAAGCTGGCCGGCGAGATTACCGACTATGTCACGGCAAATGCTATCGAGGCTGCCGACGAGGAGATAGCCGAGGAGCTGGGCATGAACCTCTATGAGATACAGAAGAACTCGCCGCAGGGCACGTTGGTGACCATCATCGAGGACGTGAAGGCCGGCAACGTCACCATCGGCTTCCCTAACAAGGACGGCGATACACACATCGTCACCAAGCCGGGCGAAAAGAACGTCACCGTGGTGACTACCGACGGCGAACGCATTACGCAGAAAGTGCCCGAACAGAAGCCTGGCAAGGTGGAGGTGGAGGCCCAGCCCCAAGAGACGAAGGCCACCATCAAGCTGTCGCCCGAGAAAGTCGACATGGTGGCTACGGGCGGCAAGACCACAGTAGAAATCCTGACCAACTGCCCCTACGCCCGCTTTCGTTTCAACGGCAAGGAGCCCGACTGGCTGAGTGTAAGCCGCAAGGGCAAGATGCTGACTCTTGACGCGAAGGCCAACGACAGCGAGCAACCACGCTCGGTCACCTTCAGGGTTGATGTGTCGTTCGACGGAAAGAATGCCGACACCAGCGCCAACATCACCATAACGCAGGCGGGCTTCAAGGAGGAAGACGACCGACCGCAGATAGAGGCCAACCAGACGGAGTTGCTGTTCGATGCCAAGGGAGGCTCACAGACGGTAAAACTCGACGTGAAGACCTACGAATACTATGGCGGCTTTGCCGATGACGACTGCGAGGACTGGGTCACCGTGAAGAGCAACGGCTCCCAGGTCAGCCTCACCATCACCGTTGCTGCCAACAAGACGGACCAGGAGCGTACGGGCACCATCTACGCTTTTGCCACCAACAAAAGCCATGTGGAGACGGAGGACGACTATGTGCTGCTGCCCATCACCGTCAGGCAGGCGGCAGGAGACAACACTCAAGAAGAAAGCCCACAATGGAGCATATTTGGTGCTTATGTCAATATTAACTTGTGTTCATACCTAAAAGGTACAGCTTTCTATCGCGTAGTTGAGATAGGCAACGTTCAAGTCACAACATACTACGATGGGGCAGAATTTACTGCCACCCCGAATGGCAAGGGATTGGACGTGAAAGTGGAGTACAACCACGACAATGGACCGCTCTCCGATGGTTTGACGGAGCATAAGCACAAAATAGGTTCGTTCACCGTTGACGACCTTTCACTGCTGGAAAGCAAAGAAGCAAAGGTAAGCAACGTGAAATTTGAGTCTGTTTATACCTATAACTCTCCTAATTCACGTGATGTCACGTCAACCAGAGAGGAGAGCCGCTTTGCTTCCGATGCAGTACTTCCCATTACTTCTTTCGATTATTCGGACTATAGTTCACGAGATGACTATGACATTGAGATATGGTGGCGAGTGGATGGAGAAGACGTCACCTATACTGACTTCTTCTGGAAGTACACCGTCACGCACAAAGATGAAAAAACGGATGTATACGAGAGCCATGACGTGGTGGAAGCATTCGAAGACGGTACTCCAATATCGAAGGACTTCTCGGTAGTTCTTATGCTGAAGAAGGTGAATAAGAGCCAAGCCACCCGCTCCGACCTCACGATGCTTGAACGCGTGATACGCGCCATGGAAAAGTAATGTAGCGCTGCTTAACGCTTACTATTGAGGGGGTGTCTCGCCGCCCCTGCCATGCTTTTTCACTCAGAAGACCCTGTCTGCCGAAACGGGAGAAAGGGAAAAAGGGAAAAAGGCACTGGGTAATAGGGAAAAGGCACTGGGTAATAGGGAAAAGGCACTGGGTAATAGGGAAAAAGGTACTGGTTTGCCAGATTCGGGCGGCCGCTCTCATTAATAAGGGCGGCCGCCCTTATTAATGAGAGCGGCCGGTCTTATATGTGTGGGCGTGCGCTGAATCCCGAGTTTTATTCAGTCGGTCTTATGTGGCTTATTTGGCGGCGGATTTCAGGCTCAGGATGAAGAGGAGCACGCCTATGCAGACATAGGCCATGACCACCTGCAGGGGCGAGGGGTGGAGGCCGCTGATGCTGGCCAGAGGCAGGCGCGACTCCCACTCAAGGAAAGCGTTGAGCACCTCCACCACCCACAGCAGCGCGCCGCCCAGGGCGGGCACCACCAGCACCAGCACGGCGCCGTGGAGGATGACCGTGGCCAGGGGGATGACCACCAGGTTGGTGAGCAGGAACCACACGGGCAGCTGGCCAAAATAATAGGCCACCAAGGGCGCCGTGCCCAGCTGGGCCGAGAACGAGACGGCCGCCAGGTCGTAGACCCACTTCACGGGCCAGTGCTCCATGAGCCAGCGGGTGGAGATGAGGCCCTTAAAGAAGGGGTCGAAGAGGAGGATGGCCAGCATGGCCATGAACGACAGCTGGAAACCCACGTCGAAGAGCGAGGCGGGGCTGACCAAGAGCATGACCAGGGCCGTGAAGCTGAGCACGCCCAGCGACGAGCGCCGACGGCCGCCAAGCGAGAAGAGGGCATAGACGGTGAGCATGGTGGCGGCTCGCACCACGCTGACCGACAGGCCCGTGAGCAGGGCGTAGGCCCAGATGGCCAGCACCACCAGCACCTGGGTGAGCCACCAGCGGCGGCGGCCCAGCGTGAGGCGCGACAGCAGCAGGTAGATGATGCTCAGGTGCAGTCCGCTGAGGGCCAGCACGTGGGAGGCGCCGCTGCTGCTGTAGGTCTGGCGCAGGTCTCGCGTCAGGGCCGACTTGTCGCCCAGCACCATGGCCGCCAGCACGGCCTGCGCCTCGTCGTCGCCCTCCATGCTGCGATAGCGCTCCAGCAGCCTGCCGCGCCACTGCAAGGCCCTGATGCGCAGTCGCTGAAGGCTCGTCGCGTGGTTGAAGGCATCGCCGCCCGGGCGCCAGTCGCTGCGGCCAATGAACTGGCCGTCGTGGATGCGGACCATCAGGTTCTGGCCCACGTGCAGCTGCTGGCTGCGCTCGTCGCTCCACAGGTAGCAGCGGCGGCGTTCGCCCGTGGCGGGCAGCAGCAACTCTGCCATAATGGTCTTGGGCCGCTGCGCCGGAGCCGACGCCACCACCGCCTCGGTCCACGTGCCGTCGGCCACGCGGGGCTCGTCGGCTGGCGACAGCAGCATGCCTAACAGCAGGAAGCCCGCCCCAAGGGCCGCGCTCTGCCATAAGGGCCACCGCCCCAGGAAGAGGGCCGCCACAATGGCCCCCGCCAGCAGGCAAAGCACCCCCACGGCGCTCAGCGGCATGCCCACGGCAATGCCCGCTGCCAAGCTGGCGGCCGGCAGCAGCAATGGGGCATGGAACGGATGTTGGTGCATCATGGCGTAGAAAAAGTAGTGGCAAAGTTACGAAAAAACGAGAGTAAAACAAAAGAAATTTATTTCTTTTTTTTGCCGAGTGCCGAGGAGTTTCCTTGAGCAAAGCGAAAAACTTCGCGCTGTAAGCGCAAAGTTACGGAAAAACGAGAGAAATGCAAAAGAAAATCGAGATTTTCTTTTCATTTGCGAGTGCCAAGTAAGTTCGGCGAAGCCAAAGTTACGCAAAAACGAGAGAAATGCAAAAGATTTTCCCTTTTTTTGCTTCTAATATATTTAAAATGTGTAACTTTGTACCCAAATTGCGTTTAATTTAATCATTCAAAAAACGAAGATGAAAAAATTATTTATGGCAGCGCTGCTGCTCTTTTCCGGAGCAGCTGCTGTGACGGCACAGACACAGATGCCGCCCATTCCCGTGGACAAGGCCGTGCGCATCGGCAAGCTCGACAACGGTCTGACTTACTACATCCGCCACAACGAGTGGCCTGAGCATGTGGCCAATTTCTACATTGCCCAGCGCGTGGGCTCCATCCAGGAGGAGGAGAGCCAGCGCGGACTGGCTCACTTCCTTGAGCACATGGCCTTCAACGGCTCGGAGCACTTCAAAGGCAACGACCTCATTGAGTTCACCCGCTCGCTGGGCGTAGAGTTCGGCAGCGACCTGAACGCCTACACCTCGATTGACCAGACGGTCTACCGCGTTTGCAACGTGCCCACCACGCGCCAGTCGGCCCTCGACTCGTGCATGCTCATTCTGAAGGACTGGAGCAACGGCCTGCTGCTGGAGAAGGACGAGATAGTGAAAGAGCGCGACGTTGTGCACAACGAGTACCGCCTGGGCGAAGGCCCCTCGCAGCGCATGATTACCCGCTCGCTGCCCAAGCTCTATCCCGGCTCGAAGTACGGCGTGCGCATGCCCATCGGCCTGATGAGCGTCATCGACAACTTCAAGCCCAAGACGCTGAAGAAATACTATCAGAAGTGGTATCGTCCCGACAATCAGGCCATCATCGTGGTGGGCGACATTGACGTGGACCACTTCGAGCAGAAGGTGAAGGAGCTCTTCAGCGGCATCAAGGTCAGCCCCAAAGCCCCGAAGGTGGTGCCCGAGGAGGTGCCCGACAACGAGGAAGCCATCTACATCTTCGAGAAGGACAAGGAGATGCGTGTCAACCAGATAATGGTGTTCATGAAGCACGACGCCACCAAGCCCGAGGAGAAGGTGAACATGGACTACCTGATTGAGGTCTACGTGAAGAACGTCATTGCCAACATGTTCAACGCCCGCTTACAGGAGCTGACCAACGACCCCGACTGTCCCTTCCTGCAGGCCATGGGCGATGACGACGTGTACCTGCTGGCCTCGACGAAGGACGCTTTCCAGCTCATTGGTGTCCCCAAGGACGGCCGCGACATGGAGACGCTCACCGCCCTGATCCGTGAGGCTCGCCGCGTGGCCAAGTTCGGCTTCACCGAGACGGAGTATGAGCGCGCCAAGGCCGACTACCTGAGCTCACTGGAGAAGCAGTATACCAACCGCGCAAAGATCACCAACGACCAGTTTGGCGACAATTATCGCGACAACTATCTGACGGGTGAGCCCATCCCCTCGATTGAGGACCTCTACCAGACCATGCAGATGCTGGCCCCCAACATTCCCGTTGATGTGATCAACATGGCGCTGCCCGAGATGATTACCGACGGCGACAAGAACCTCGTAGTCATGGAGTGGGCACGTGAAGCCGACGGCCTGACCTACCCCACTGAGGACGACATGCGCCAGGCAGTGGCCAAGGCTCGCGCCGAGGAGCTCACCGCCTATGTGGACAACGTGAAGAACGAGCCGCTCATCGCCCAGTTGCCCGAAAAGGGAACCATCGTCAGCGAGACCACCGACAAGACCTTCGGCTACAAGGAGCTGAAGCTCTCGAACGGGGCCACCGTGCTGCTCATGCCCACTGACTACAAGGACGACGAGGTGCTGCTGCAAGCCTGGGCACCCGGCGGCAACAGTGCATACAGCAGCGCTGACGACGTGACCAACCTGAAGCTGTTCGACGATGTGGTGGGCATCAGCGGACTGGGCAACTTCAACAGCACTGAGCTGCAGAAGGCACTGGCCGGCAAGAACGTCAATGCCAACCTCACGCTCAGCGACTCACGCCAGTACGTCAACGCTCACTCCACGCCCAAGGACTTGGAAACAATGATGCAGCTCGTCTATCTCTACTTCACAAACATCAGCAAGGACGAGAAGCAGTATGATAATCTCATCAACATGCTCGACATGGCCCTGAAGAACATCTCGCTGTCGCCCGATGCCGTCTTCAGCGACTCGCTTACCAGCACGCTCTACGCTCACAATCCGCGCCATATGATTCCCCACGTGGAAGATTTGCCCAAGATGAACTACGACCGCATCCTGGAAATGGCACGCGAGCGCACCAGCAACGCCGGCGCATTCACCTTCGCCTTCGTGGGTAAGTTCGACGAGGCTCAACTGCGCCCCCTTATCGAGCAGTACATTGCCAGCCTTCCCGCTAACAACAAGCCTGCTGAAAAGGTGGTCAACATCCAGACGCTGGCACGCGGCGAGGTGAAAAACCACTTCACCATGAAGGCAGAAAGCCCCAAGGCCGTGGTACGTGAGATTTGGTGGGCTAAAGCTCCCTACAATCTGGAGAACGCCATCAAGGTTGACGCCATAGGACAGATTCTCTCGATGCTCTACCTCAAGACCATCCGCGAGGACGAAAGTGCGGCTTACAGCTGCGGCTCCGTTGGTCAGCTCGATATCTCATCGCCCGAACCAAAGCTCATAGTCATGGCCTACTGCCCCATGAACCCCGACAAGAGCGCCATCGCCCTGCGCCTGCTGGACGAGGGCATGAAGAGCGTGGCTAAGCAGATTGATCCCGACCAGCTGCAGAAGGTTAAGGACTATATGCTGAAGCAAATCGACATCGACGCCAAGACCAACAGCTATTGGATGGGTGCCATTGACAAGATGCGCACCTACGGCGTTGACATCTTCCACGACTACAAGAAGATTGTCGAGTCGCTGACGCCCGAGGCCCTGAGCAAGTTCGTCCGCGAGCAGCTGCTCAGCAGCGGCAACCACGTAGAGGTGGTGATGCTGCCCGAAAAATAAACTGACCCTATATGACAAAGGGAAAGCCTTGGCACCTGAAGGAGGGATTCCTCCTCGGAGCCGGACTGATAGTGATGGGACTGGTGCTCCAGCTGAGCATCGGCCCCATCAATTGGTCTATATTTACCTGGCCCGTGAACATAGTGGCACTGGGCGTGCTGGTGGCCGTCATCGTGGGCATGTACCTGCTGCGGCGGCGCGTCGTCGCCTTCCAGTTCCTCGCCACGTTCGGCGCCGCCGTGCCGGCACTGGCCTATGGCACACTGCTCACCATTGTGATGGGCCTCACCCGCCAGGAGCCCGACGGCTCGTGGCTCAGCGACATGCTCACCTTCTGGCCCTTCGTGCTCATCTATACCTACATTGAGCTGATTCTGGGCCTGGTCATCCTGAAGCAGATAAGCGTAGCCATAGCCCGCCGCTCGCCGCTCATGCTCCGCCCGTCGTTCATTGCCCATCTGGGCCTGTTCATGGCCCTGGCCGCAGGCACGCTGGGCAACGCCGACATGAAGCAGCTGCAGATGTGGACAACAAACAACCCAGAGCTGGCCAACCGCTACGCCGGCTCAGACGCCTTCCACCAGTACGAGCGCTTCGCCCTCGACGAGAACGGGCGCCACGTGGAGCTGCCCATAGCCGTGGAGCTGAAACGGTTTATCATGGAGATGTACGAAGACAGCGTCACGCCGAAGCGCTACGCCTCCGAGGTGATCATCTACTCCAAGGCTTCAAACCACCAGTATGCCGCCACCATCGACGTGAACAAGCCCGTGACCATTGACGGCTGGAAGATTTACCAGAAGGACTACCGGCTGACCGACGCCGGCGACGAGTGCCAGATCAGCATCCTCGAACTGGTGAGCGACCCCTGGCTGCCGTGGGTCTACGCGGGCATCTTCCTGATGCTGGCCGGCGCCCTGCTGATGCTGTTCACAGGAAGAGGGAAAGAGTTAAGAGTTGAGAGTTAAGAGTGAGGAGTTAGTTATGTTCTGGAATTCATTCATATATTTCGCCATCGCGGCCCTGCTGCTCTGGACCGCAGGCGCCTTCCTGGCCTGGAAGAGCAAGGAGAAAGCCGCCATAGGCCTGACCGTAGCCGGACTGCTGGTGTTCTTTGCCTACATCCTCGCCATGTGGGTCACGCTGGAACGGCCACCCATGCGCACCATGGGCGAGACGCGCCTGTGGTATTCGCTGTTCCTGCCGTTGGCCGGACTCTTCGTCTACGGCCGCTGGCGCTACAAGTGGATACTGACGTTCTCGACCATCATGGCCACCGTCTTCATCTGCATCAACCTGTTCAAGCCCGAGATTCACACGAAGATGCTCATGCCGGCCCTGCAAAGTCCCTGGTTTGCCCCCCATGTCATCGTCTACATGTTTGCCTACGCCATGCTGGGCGCCTCGTTCCTCGTGGCCGTGTGGCTGCTGATAAAGGGCGAGAAGAGGCTGGCCAACACCACGGCCGACCACATGGCCTCGGTAGATAATCTGGTTTACGTGGGCCTGAGCTTCATGACCTTCGGCATGCTCTTCGGCGCCCTGTGGGCCAAGGAGGCCTGGGGCCACTACTGGGCCTGGGACCCCAAGGAGACGTGGGCCGCCGCCACCTGGCTGGGCTACCTCACCTACGTCCACTATCGCCGCTATCCGCGCCACCGCACCAAGGTGGCCCTGTGGATGCTCATCGTATGCTTCGCCCTGCTCCAGATGTGCTGGTGGGGCATCAACTACCTGCCCTCGGCTCAGGGCGCCTCAGTGCATACTTACAACTCGTAGTGGAGTGAAGAGTGAAGAGTTAGGGTTCAAAAGCTGAACGGACTGCTGAAGTCTTTCAGGCAGGCGTGCCGCATGTCCTTCTCTGAGAGGATGGCATGCTCGGTGGGAATGCGCCAGTCGATGCCCAGCTCCTGGTCGAGGATGCAGATGCCGTCGTCGGCCTCGGGATGATAGAACTCGTCGCACTTATACTGGAAGACGGCCGTTTCCGAGAGCACGGCAAAGCCATGGGCAAAGCCCTTGGGAATGAAGAACTGACGATGATTGTCCTCCGTGAGCTCCACGCTGACGTGCTGGCCATAGGTGGGGCTGCCCTTGCGGATGTCGACCACCACGTCGAGCACCGCCCCCTTGACACACCTCACCAGCTTGCTCTGCGTGAACGGCGGGCGCTGGAAATGCAGTCCGCGCATCACGCCGTAGCTCGACTTGCTCTCGTTGTCCTGCACAAAGGTGATGTTTCCAACCTTCTCGTTGAACTCTCTTTGCGAGAAGCTCTCGAAAAAATATCCTCGCGCATCCTCAAACAGGCGCGGCTCAAGGATGAGCACGCCGTCGATGGCTGTTTTGATTACGTTCATAGCTTTCTGTTCTTTTTCGGCTGCAAAGGTACTGAAAAAAGCCTACAGAACCAAAGAAAATGATGAAGTATTTTTCTTGGGGTGCCTTCCCGTGAAAATTTCTCACGTGAGATTTTTTCACGGGAGGCCTTCCCAGAAAAATTTCTCACGTGAGATTTTTTCACGAGAGGCCTTCCCAGAAAAATTTCTCACGTGAGATTTTTTCACGCGGCGCCTCCCCGCTGAAACAGGGCCTGCCGCCGGGCTGTTTTCCCATGAGAAAAGGCACCTGCAAAGACGCATGCCTTGCAGATGCCTTACTCGTGGCTTCAGGCCTTGCCCTCAGACTACTCCTCGGGGAACATGGAGTGATAGAAGTCTACCACCTCGGCCTGGCGGGTGTGCTGCTTGTAGATGGCGCGGATGTTCTCATACTCCAGCATGCCCTTCACCAGGGCGTCGTTGCCGTTGTCCTTGAAGGTGGCGGGGTCGATGGTGTAGCCCATGTGCTGGAAGTACATCTTCCACGAGGTGTCCTCCACCTCGCCGTCCTCGTTCTCCTCGAAGCCGCCCTCCCAGGCGTCGTCGTCGCCAGCCATGTCGTTATGGGCATGGTCGCCTGCGATAGACATCAGCGGGGCGCAGTAGACATTGCCGCTCACCAGTCCGGCCTCGGCCATGCGCTGGCGCACCTGCACCTTGTAGTTGTCGGCCATGTCCACCGTGCCCACGAAGTAGTTCTTGCTAAGGGCATGCAGGGCCTCCTCCAGCTGGGTGTAGCGCACGTTGGCCTTGTAGGTGTCATACTCGTCGGGGTTGCCGTGGCCCATGAAGAGCATGGCGCCCTTCTGGGCATACGTCTGGAAGTTGGCGTTCAGGGCGTTGGCCAGCGTGCGGGTGTCGTCGACGGTGTACATCAGCGGCATGCCCAGCTTCAGCGTTACCTGAGACATGTACTTGTCGTCCAGGTCGCCGTTGGAGTTGTTGCCAAAGTCCTTCATAGCGTTCACCACGCGGCTGAACTCCTCGCCGGGGATGACCTGCATGGACTGGACGATGATTTCGCTGTACTGCACGCGTCCGAAGGCTTCGAGCCAGTATTTGGGCTCGTAGAACGAGCGGGCGGCGGTGTTCTCGGCAGCCAGTGCGCGATTGATGCAGATGGCGCTGGAGAACGAGAGGTAGACGTCGTAGCCGGGGAACTCCTTCTCGTATTCCGAACGGGTGAGGTCGAAGGCGTCGTAGGCCTGCTGCCAGGTGCTGCCGAAGGCCACCAGGAGGATGGCCTTCTGGTTCTTCTTCTGGGCGCGCACGGTCTGTTCCACTTCCTGCTGATAGCGCTCCATGTTCGACTTCGGAGCGTCATCATCGTCGTCACTACAAGCCACAAAGGCTGTGGCTGAAATTGCGGCCATCATGGCCACCATGAGAAACTTAATCTTGTTCATCATCTTGTTGTTTGTTTTTTAAATTAGACTTATCGGTGAATTTTACTCGTTTTCCTTTCTTCAGGCTCACGCTCAGCGTGGCATAGACGGTGCGGCCGGGGGTGGTGGTGCCCAGGTGGAGGCCGTGGGGCGTGCGGTCGCAGTAGTTGAAGATGTTGTCTACGCCGGCCTCAACGCTCATGCCCAGTGCGGGCAGGCTGGGCAGCGTGAACCGGTAGTTGGCGGCCAGGCGCCAGGTGTGGTATCCCTTTCCGTTGCCGTCGAGCTGATAGTAGCGCTTGGTGGAGAAGCGTCCGTAGAGGCCAGCGCCGTAGGACGACGTCCTTCCGTGGCCTTTCGCCTCGTGCTGCCAGGTCAGGAAGACGTTGCCCTTGTGGTGGGCCATGCCGTCGATGGTCACTTGCTTCAGGCGCTCGTGGTCGGCGTCATAGACGTGGGCATCGGTGTCAAGGTAGCTGTAGCCCAGTCCGGCGCTTATCTCTTTATGGGCGTAGCGCAGGCTGACGTCAACGCCGCTGGTGCGGGCATCCTCCATGTTCTGGTAGCGGCGCACCTTGCCCAGCATCTCGCCATACTGCTGTCGATATTCGTCGGGCGCCTCGCTGCGGGGCACGGTGACCAGGGTGATCATGTTGTCGAGCTTGTTGTAATAGCCCGTGACCGTCAGGTTCACGTCGCCCCAGGTGTACTCGGCGTTCAGCGCATAGTAGTTGCTGGTCTGGGGCTTCAGGTCTTTGTTGCCCAAGTACATGATGATGGTAGTCATCTCGCGCAGGTAGCGATAGTTCTGCTCCTTCAGCGTGGGCGTCTTGAATCCCTGGCTCCAGGAGGCTCTCAGGCGCAGGCTGCCTGCCGAGAGCATGGCCGAGAGCTTTGGCGTGAGCCGCAGTCCAAAGGCTTGGTTGCGGTTGAGGCGCAGTCCGGGGGTGAGGTGGGCCGTGACCGAGCCCTGGCCTATGGGCAGCCGCCATTCGTCTTGCACGTAGAGTGCCTCGGTGTTGTCGCTGGCCGTCTTCCCTGCAATGCTGGTTGGGGCGCGCAGGTAGTCGTAGCGTGCCTCCAGTCCGGCGCTGAGCCGGTGGTCATGGGGCAGCGAGAAGACGCCCTTGAGGTGGGCCATGGTGCGCTCCTGGTTGGTTTGCAGGTTCTCCTGTCCGGCAAAGTAGGGATAGTCCAGCATGAAGCGGCCCTGCTCGTCGAAGCCCTCGGCCAGCGTGGTCGAGGTGAAGGCATGATAGTAGGCGTGGCGGTTCCAGTCAATGTCGAGCGTCAGCAGGTCGCCGTCGTCCGTGGTCAGCCCGTGGCGCCACTTGCCGCCGATGCTGGCCGATGCGTTGCGGTATTTCATGTCGAAGGTCTTCACGTCGTACTTCGGGTACTTTCCCTTCGGCCTGTAGATGCCTTTCCGGTAGTAGGTGCCGCCGGCCGTCAGCTCCAGGCGCGGGCTGAGGGTCCAGGTGAGCTGCTCGGAGAGCTGCCAGTTGGTATGCTCGTTCACGGTTTTGTTTCGCGAGTCGGTGACGGGCGCGGCCGACGAGGGGGTCCACTCCGTGGCGGTGTTCTGCCATCCGTCGCTGTGCTGCAGCTGGAAGTTGGTGTAGCTCTTCAGCTTTCCCCAGGCCAGCCCCAGCCCGTTGTGCTGGCGCAGGTCGCTGTAGGAGCCCAGGCGGGTGCTGTTCTCAACGAGCAGGGCGTCGTCGTGGCGCTTGGTGATGATATTCACCACACCGGCAATGGCGTCGCTGCCATAGAGGGCGCTGCTGGCTCCCTTCACTATCTCTATTCGCTCGATGTTGTGGGGATCTATGAGCTGCAGGTCGTTCTCGCCGCCCACGTCGCCGTGGAGCCGCTTTCCGTCCACGAGCACCAGGATATAGCTGTTGCCCAGTCCGTTCAGCTGCATCTGCGAGCCCATGTCGCCCTCGTTGAAGGCAAACGAGGCCGAGAGTCCTCCGAGAATGTCTTCGAGCGAGCGCCCGCCGTACTGGCGCAGCTGGCGTCCGCTGATGACCTCGGTCTGCACGGGGGCGTTGCGCAACAGGTGCTGCGTGCCCGTGCCGGTGACGACCACCTCGCCCAGCGAGTCGCCCTTGAGCGGCTCCTGGGCGGCCGCCCCCATGCCTAACGCGGCTAAGAAAAATGTGAATATGCTTTTGAATGATGATTTCATAGGGAACATTTCATAAGAAAAAGAGCAGAAGATGCTATCTCACGACAGTATCTCCTGCCAAGAACTTATATAATAATACACGTACTATCTGTCTGTACACACCTCGCCCCTGCTGTACCCTGAATACTGGCGCACAGCCGCAAAGCGGCATGACACAACAAGCTGACGACCTTGCGTCGCTAATGCTTCTCATCTTTTGCTATTGCTTTTCTAACGTCTGCGGCACCTTGTTCCCGAGGCTGTCGCGTTGTTGTTCCGACTGACAGGTTTGGCCTATGGCCTAACCTTGTCTGCGCACGGCAAATTCCAAGCAAGCTTGGCCTTTGCGTTCGCTTTGGCAGGTTTCCTGGCTCTCTCCGGAAAGTCCGCCTTCCCAGCAACACGATGCTTTCACCTTGTTGTCAGTGGCGTTTGTGGGCTTCCCATAATGGAGATGACAGTAGCGGGCACTGCTCAGGACTTTCACCTGATTCCCTCTCTGCCCCGGGCCGCTTTGGCGCGGGGCATCACCAAATCGTGTGCAAAGGTAATGCTTTTTTTCCTATCGGCCAAGAAAAAAGCGAAAAAACTCCTTGGTGTCCAGGCGGTCAGCGCCTCTGGCGGAAGAAATCCTGCATCAGCTGCCTGCACTCGTCCTCCAGGATGCCGCCCAAGAGCTGCGCCTTGGGATGAAGGGCGCGGGGGGCAAATGCCTGGAAGCCGCGCTTCTCGTCGCTGCAGCCGTAGACCACGCTTGGCACCTGCGCCCAACCCAGCGCACCGGCGCACATCACGCACGGCTCAACGGTGACATAGAGGGTGCAGTCCTGCAGGTATTTTCCCCCCAGCTCGTTGGCTGCCATGGTCACGGCCTGCATCTCGGCATGGGCCGTGGGGTCGCCCAGGGTCTCGGTCAGGTTGTGGGCGCGGGCCACTACCCGCCCCTTGCAAACGACAACGGCGCCAATGGGCACTTCGCCCTCTTCCAGGGCCTTTCGCGCTTCGGCCAGGGCCAAGCGCATGTATTTCTCGTGAGATGTGGTTTCCATTGTTTTTATATAGGGCTAATGGGGTTGATGGGGAACGGCATACAGGTCTTTCAGAACCGACAACGAGCGCAGCTCGGGAAAGGCCGGCAGATGGAGCCTGTAGTAGAGCAGCAGGATTTCCAGTATGCGGGCGCGCTCCGGGCGGCTCAGGCGGAAGAGATGCATGGTGGAGTAGTCCATGCGCATGAGCAGGCGAATGTGGGTTGACTCCTGGGGCAGCAGGAAGTCGCGGTGGAGTGGCGGCTGGGCGGTGAACACGGCTCCGCGCAGGTCGAAATAGTCGCCCTCGTCCTCCAGATTGGGATAGAAACCCAGGAAGCGGCTCAGGCGCATGAGGAACACCAGATGGAAATTGGCCACGGGCCCTTGCGTGCCGTCGAGCCACTCCAGACTGCCGCGCACATAGTCGAAAAGCAGCTCGTTGCGCTGCTCGCCCTTCAGGGCGTGATAGAGAAATTCCGAGATGAAGAGTCCCACCGAGAGCTTCTCGGCATGGCTGAGCAGCGACGGCAGCGGCTGAAGCAGCCCCACGTCGCGCAGCTTCTGTAGCTGGGCCTGCGGCCTGATGTCGGCCTCAATCTGGAGCAGCGTCAGGGGCTGCAGATACTGTTTCTTCAGCTTCGAGCGCTCCGAGCGTGGCAGGGACACAATAAATGATAGTCGGCCATGTTCACGGGTGAACATGTCGACTATCATTTGTTTCTCGCCATACTTCAGTGCATGCAGCACGATGGCCTCGGTCTTTGTCAGCATACCATGGCAACCTACAACCGAATGTCGCAGCCTATGCCCAGCACGCGGTTGGTGCGGGTGAACGAGTCGCTCACGCCCTGCACGGGATAGTTCTTGCGGTCGTAGTCCTCGTAGTTGGTCTGGAAATAGGCAGCCTTCAGCGTCACGACGTCGCTCAGCTTGTAGTTGGCACCAAAGCCGAAGCTGTAGCTGTCGACCACGAACGACATGTCGTTCATATACTCATCAGAGAGTCCGTAGCGCGTGAGCTGTCCACCCACGGAGGCCGTCAGCCGGTCGGTGATGTCCCACTCCACACCAGCCAGGAACTCGTTGGTGTCGCCGTCGAGCAGCTTCTGGGTATTGCCATACCAGTTGGCTTCCTTGTCGAAGAAGTGGTGATAGCCCAGGTTCAGGCGCCAGTTGTCCAGCATGTTCCACTGAGCACCCACGGCCAGCAGGGCGGGAGCATCCTCGTCCACCTTCTCGCCATCGCGGAACTTGTTCACGGCGGGAATCTCCGAAGCCTCGTTCACCGTCGAGTTGTTCTCCATGCGCATCTGCGTCTTGAACTCATACTTGGCGGCAAAGTTGAAGTCGCCCACCTTGTAGTCGATGCCCACGACGGGAGCAAAGCCCAGGCCCGACTGGTCGCACTTCAGGTTCACGCCCTCGTTGTATTTCTGCAGCGGAGCCAGTGCCTGCTGCGTGCCTTGCAGCTGGGCCAGCTTAGCCTTCTGCGCGCTGGCGTCCATGCCGGCATCCTCCATCTGGGCAATGTCAGCCTGGAGCTGGGCGATGCCGCCGTCGATGGTGGCGGTGGCCTGCTGCATGAAGCTGCCGAAGTCCACGTAGCCATTGCCGGCCTTCTTCACCTGGATGTTGCTAATCTTAGCCTTGTAGGTGGCGTCGCCATAGAGCAGGCGCAAGCCGCCGTAGATGGAGAAATTGTCGTTCACCTTGTAGGCCGTGCCTAACTGGAAGCCGTAGTAGTACTGCCGGCCCTGCATGTAGCCGTCCATGTCGTAACGCTCGGCACCTAAGGGAGCCAGCTGCTGGGCGATGCTGCCCACCACGCTCTCGAAGGAGCCCAGCCCCTGGTCGAACTCGCACTTGCCGCCACCACCGGGCACCGAGAAGTTGAACTGCAGGCTCCAGTTGTCCGTGTTGTAGGCAGCCTGGATGGAGGGGATGATGGGCGCATCGGCCACGCCCTCGAAGGTCTTGGTCGTCAGGTCATGGTTCTTTGCTCCCAGTTCGAATACGGGATTGGTCGAGGTGATGGTACGCGTCTGGTGGGCATACTGCCAGTTCAGGCCCAGGTGCAGGCCGTTGGGCAGGAAGGCCACGCCGGCAGGATTCGAGTAGACGCCGTCGAGCCCGATGGCACCATCGCGGGCGGGGTTACGCAGGAAGTCGATACTTTGGTTCGTGTTGGTCAGAATGCCACCGGCCCAAGCCGTGGTGGTGGCAGTGGCAGCCAGAAGCAGGCTGGCCAGAATTGCTTTTGCTTTCATTTTTTCAATTTAATAAAAAATCGGGTGCAAAGGTAAGCAGATAGAACGAAAGAGAAGCCATTGTGCGCCCACACTTAAAGTTTATTAACAAAAAAACTGCACATTTCTGCACATTTCGTGCATTCTGTGCAGAAAAACATTGCGCATTTTCGCAAAAAATGTGCAGCGCAGAAGGCTGAAGACTTCAGGGCAAGCATCTGGCAGTATCACTAAAAAATGCACATTTTTGCACCGCTCGTACATTCTGTGCAGGATTCTTTTTGGCGTCTCGTAAAAAATGCTTACCTTTGCTACATGATTAACAACTTACTTACACAATGAAGAAAAAGAACATGATGGTTGCCGCACTCATGGTAGCCGCCACCCCGGTCATGGCTCAGCCAAAGCTGGAGCAGCTGGAACAAGAGGCCAACGCGCTGATTGAGAAGATGACCCTTGAGGAGAAATTCTCGCAGTTGATGAACGAGACGCCTGGCATACCCCGCCTGGGCATTGAGCCTTACGACTGGTGGAACGAGGGCCTGCACGGCGTGGGCCGCAGCGGCCGCGCCACCGTCTTCCC
The DNA here is from genome assembly GCA_017400455.1 of Prevotella sp. Classification (GTDB taxonomy): domain Bacteria; phylum Bacteroidota; class Bacteroidia; order Bacteroidales; family Bacteroidaceae; genus Prevotella. Next base: position 46,058 of record JAFPTC010000032.1, read on the forward strand.
GCAACCCATAGGGCTGGCAGCCACGTTCAATGCCGACCTGGTGAAGCACATCGGCGACGCCATAGCCACCGAGGCCCGCGCCAAGTACGTGGTGGCGCGTCGCAACAAGAACTATGCCCGCTACACGGGCCTGACGTTCTGGAGCCCGAATGTGAACATCTTCCGCGACCCGCGCTGGGGCCGTGGCATGGAGACTTGGGGCGAGGACCCCTTCCTCACCGGCACGCTGGGCACCGCCTTCGTGCGCGGCATGCAGGGCGACGACCCCGTCTACCTGAAGGTGGCGGCCTGCGGCAAGCACTATGCCGTGCATAGCGGCCCGGAGGCCACCCGCCACGAGGCCAACGTGGAGCCGTCGAAGCGCGACCTATGGGAGACCTATCTGCCTGCCTTTGAGATGCTGGTGAAGGAGGGCAAGGTAGAGATTATCATGGGAGCCTACAACCGCGTCTACGGCGAATCGGCCTCGGGCAGCAAGCTCCTGCTCACCGACATCCTGCGCCAGCAGTGGGGCTTCAAGGGCCACATCGTCAGCGACTGCGGTGCCGTGACCGACATCTTCAGCGGCCACCACATTGCCAAGACCGAGGCCGAGGCCTGCGCCATTGCCATCAAGGCGGGCCTGAACGTGGAGTGCGGCACCAGCTTCCGCGCCCTGAAGGAGGCCCTCGACCAGCAGCTGCTCACTGAGGACGACATCAACCGCGCACTGAAGCCGCTGATGATGACGCGCCTGAAGCTGGGCATCATCCACGACGACCCCGACTGCCCATACAACCATGTGGGCGAAGAGCAGATAGGCTCGGCCGAGCACATCAGCCTGGCCCGCCAGGCCGCCGTAGAGGGCATGGTGCTGCTGAAGAACGAGCGCGGCGCACTGCCCATCGACAAGAACATCCACACGCTGTTTGTCACCGGTGCCGGTGCGGCCGATGCCTTCTGGCTCATGGGCAACTATTTCGGCATCAGCGACCGCTACAGCACCTACCTGCAGGGCATCGTCTCGAAAGTGTCTAACGGCACCGCCGTGAACTACCGGCCCGGCGTCCTGGAGAACACGCCGACGCGCAACGCCATCAACTGGGCCGTCGACGAGGCTGCCGGTGCCGAGAAGACCATCGTCATCATGGGCAACAACGGCAACCTGGAGGGTGAAGAGGGCGAGGCCATCGACTCGGAGCGCGGCGACCGCGAGAGCATCAGCATCCCTGCAAGCCAGATGGACTATCTGCGCCAGATATGCCGCAGAAAAAAACAGGGAGTCATCGTTGTGCTCACCGGCGGCAGCCCGGTCGACGTGCGCGAGGTGTGCCAGCTGGCCGATGCCGTGGTCATGGCCTGGTATCCGGGTCAGGAAGGCGGCTATGCCCTGGGCGACGTGCTCTTCGGCGACGCGAACTTCTCAGGCCGCCTGCCCATCACCTTCCCCGAGGACGGCGACCGCCTGCCACCCCTTGCCGACTACTCCATGCGCGGGCGCACCTATAAATACATGACCGACAACATCTACTTCCCCTTCGGCTATGGCCTCAGCTATGGCCATGTGGACTACACCGACATGCAGGTGAAGGCCGACAGGAAGGCTGGCGTGACCCTGAGCCTGACGTTGACAAACAACAGCGACCACGCCGTCAGCGAAACGCCACAGGTCTACATTTCTGCCCCTGGCGCCGGCACCACAGCACCGCTGCAGCAGCTCGTGGCCTTCAGCCGTGTCACCGTGGAGCCGGGACAGACCCTCAGCACCCGTTTCGACATTCCCGCTGAGCGCCTGATGACCGTCCAGGAAGATGGCAGCCGCAAGCTGCTGAAGGGCGAGTACACCGTCACCGTGGCCAGCGCAGCCCCCTCGCCGCGCAGCCAGGCCCTCGGCGTGCAGGCCCTGAGTGCCAAGGTGAAGCTTTGAGCGCGGTGGGTGCAGAATCAACAACCATTGAAGCTGCACTACCTGCAATACTTGCACTCTTGAACCACATGCACCAGGTGCCGTTTTTCTGGGGAGGCTCCGCAGCATCATGGGAGGCCGAGTTTTGAAAAAATCTCACGTGAGATTTTTTCAAAACTCGCCTTCCTTTTTTTTCGACCTGTACTCGCGGTTGCAAATCGCGTACTCTCTCCCCTGCCCTGCCCTGCTTTTTCACTCAGAAGACCCTGTCTGCTGAAACGGGAGCACTGGACAAAAGGGGAAAAGGCACGGGAGAAAAAGGGAAAAGGCGCTGGGTAACAGGGAAAAAGGTACCGGGTTGCCCGATAAGGGCGCCCGCCCGCAATGATAAGGGCGGCCGCCCTTATAACTGCGAGCGGGCGGGCTTATAGGTGTGGGCGGCCGCTGAATTCCGAGTTTTATTCAGTCGGTCTAACGTGGCATAGTTCATTTTGTATTTGGGCAAAAGTACGAAATAATATGAAATTATCTTCTGAAATTGTTCGTTTGTTACAACCTTTTTTCGTAACTTTGGCTTCGCCGAAGTTACTCGGCACTTGGAAATGCAAAAGAAAATCACGCTTTTCTTTTGCATTTCTCTCGTTTTTTCGTAACTTTGCAGCCAGACTAATCGAACAAAACGTAAAGTAATGAAAACAAACTATGAATTGCGCTATGCAGCACATCCCGAGGATGCACGCCACTACGACACCCAGCGGCTGCGCCGCGACTTCCTGATTGAGAAGCTGTTCGTGGCCGACGAGGTGCAGATGGTCTACTCCATGTACGACCGCATGGTGGTGGGCGGAGCCATGCCCGTGAACGAGGCGCTGACGCTGGAAGCCATCGACCCGCTGAAGGCCCCCTTCTTCACCACCCGCCGCGAGGTGGGCATCTACAACGTGGGTGGAGCAGGCTGCGTGATGGTGGGCGACGAGGCCTTTGACCTCGACTTCAAGGAGACGCTCTACGTGGGCCGAGGCGACCGCGAGGTGCGCTTCTGCTCGAAGGATGCCGCACAGCCCGCCAAGTTCTACTTCAACTCGTGCACCGCCCATCAGGAATATCCCTGCCGGAAGGTGACGAAGCAAGAGGCCGTGGTGGCCCACATGGGCAGCCTGGAGATGAGCAACGAGCGCAACATCAACAAGATGCTGGTGAACCAGGTGCTGCCTACCTGCCAGCTGCAGATGGGCATGACCGAACTGGCCCCGGGCAGCGTGTGGAACACCATGCCGGCTCATACCCACAGCCGCCGCATGGAGGCTTACTTCTACTTTGAGCTGCCGCAGGACCAGGCCGTGTGCCACTTCATGGGCGAGCCGCAGGAAACGCGCCACATCTGGATGCACGCCGAGCAAGCCGTTCTCTCGCCCGAATGGAGCATTCACAGCGCTGCCGCCACCCACAACTATACGTTCATCTGGGGCATGGGCGGCGAGAACCTGGACTACGGAGACCAGGACTTTTCGCAAATCTGCGATTTGCGATGAGGAGTTGCTGGAGTTCAGGAGTTGCTGGAGTTCAGACATTAGATTATATAATAATTGATATGATGCCGTCATTCTCTTTTGAGCAAATAATTGCATGGCAAAAAGCCCATGCATTTACGGTATTAGTATATCAAACAACAAGGCATTTCCCTAAGGACGAGCTTTTTGGCTTGACTTCTCAGTTCCGTCGAGCCGCTGTTTCAATAGAAGCAAATATCGCCGAAGGCTATAAAAAAATAAGCAAAACTGACAAATTACGGTTTTTAAATATATCAGAAGGAAGTCTGGCTGAATGTAGGAACTACGTCATTCTCTCACGAGATTTGGATTATATTAATGGTGAACAATATTCTCAATTGTTTTACTCAATAGAAGAGGCAAGTAAATTATTGACAGCATATAGTAAAGGTATTATTAATAACAACGGAATAAAGGAATAATGGAATTGTCTGAGATGAGACTATCTTCTGAACTCCAGCAACTCCTTAACTCCCGAACTCCTAAAAACAAAACAGTTATGGCAAATTTATTTTCATTAGAGGGTAAGAACGCCTGGATCACCGGCGCTTCCTACGGCATTGGCTTCAACATTGCTAAGGCTTTTGTTGCAGCAGGTATCAAGAACATCATCTTCAACGACATCAACGAGGCTGCACTGCAGCGCGGTCTGGACAACTACAAGGAGGCCGGCATCGAGAACGTGAAGGGATATGTGTGCGACGTCACCGATGAGAACGCCGTGAAGGCTCTCGTGGAGCAGATCCACAAGGAAGTGGGCCAGATTGACATCCTGGTGAACAACGCCGGCATTATCAAGCGCATCCCCATGCACGAGATGAAGCGCCAGGAGTTCCAGCAGGTCATCGACATCGACCTCGTCGGTCCGTTCATCTGCTCCAGCGCCGTCATCCCCGAAATGATGGAGCGCAAGGAGGGTAAAATCATCAACATCTGCTCGATGATGAGCGAGCTGGGC